>DATMBG010000034.1 GCA_035559535.1 Candidatus Limnocylindrales bacterium | reverse complement strand
CAACCGTCCCGGTTGACCCACCTTGCAAAAAGAGGGAGCTTGCCCTCACGAAGGAGATTCAATGCATTTCGCTACTCAACCAGCAAGATAGCTAAACCAGTTATTAATCCCCTGAAATGAAAAAATGTGGGTAATGGTTAGACTGGAGGACAGGGGGTGAGGGGGGAAGAGAATAACCCAAAATTAACTTTACCAGGTAGTGACGCCAGGTAATTTTAGTTTTAAAAAATAAAAGTTGACAAACTTTGTTAAATAAGATAGTCTTCCTAAATAGGAGGTAAGTTGTAAGTTGTTGAACTTAAAGAGTTATTTTGATCTGCGGGGTTAAAATTCTGGTATTTTCTGTTGGGGAAAATTCAACTCCGGGTGGTCCAAATTGTTTAAAATTGGTTTCTGATACCTCTTATAAAGAAATTAAAGTCAGGCAACGGCATTGAGGGTACCCGGGAAGGGCCTTCAGGGGAGATTCTAGGCCGAGGAAAGGCGGCCTTAGCACATGGCGATTTCGCCAGGTTGCTTAAACCATAGATCTTCCATGCGATTTAAGAAAGGAGATCGAGTTGTTTACCCTCGTATCGGCCAGGGAGAGATCGTAGATGTTACCTATAAGGATTTTGACGGTCAAAGGAAATTGTTTTACAAGGTAAAACTGAAAAGACGGGAAGCACAGATGATAGTGTATATTCCGGTAAGCTCCAGTGCAAAGTTAGGACTTCGAAAGGTTATGGAGAAAAAGGATATTCCGGAGATTATGAAAATACTTCGGGAAGGTCCCTCCGACATAAATCTGAATAAAACGGCTTCTGAGAGGTACGAGGAACAGATACAGGCTTTAAGGGTAGGCAGTGTTCGAGGGCTGGCTCTGGTGGTATCGACTCTTTATAAGTTTTTTCAGAGTGGGCTGTTGAAACCCGGGTCCGAGAGGCAACTTTATGAGGCGTCTTCTGAAGAGCTGGCCAAAGAACTGGCCCTTGCTTCAAGTATTGAGCTGGAAGAGGCCAGGGAAATGATTCAAAAGGCCCTGGCTGCCAAAGAAGTTATTTCCTAAAGGTAATCCGGGAAGAGGTCCTGCAGAAACCTTCGGATTTCTGCTACTTCTTCCGGGATTACCTCATGTCCCATACGATACTCCAGGAGGCGTACGGAAAATTCTTCCTCTTTGAGAATCTGAGCCGCTTGCCGCGATCCCAAAATGGGGACCACAGGATCTTCGGTCCCATGGGCGAGAAGAACGGGGAGTCCTTGAGAAACCGGAGATTTCTCTTGATGTAAGCTTTCAGGGAAAGGAAGATACCCGCTTAAAGCAATGATTCCGGCCAGTCTGTGGGGATAACGGACCCCCACATCTAAACTCATTACGGCCCCTTGAGAGAAACCCATCAGGGCAATCTGACCGGAAGAGAGACCCTCTCCTTCCAGTTCTTCAAGTAGGTTAAAAAGAAGCTGACGACTTTCCAGAATTCCCTCCCGATCATAGGGAGGAAGCTCATACCAGGCTCTCCCTTCCCAAATAAAGGGGACCGGAAAGGGGGCATGGGGAAAGAGGTATCGAAGTCTTGGAAGCCTAAAAGCTTGAACGATGGGAACAAGGTCATAGCCGTTGGTTCCTCGACCGTGTAAGACTACCACACATCCTGCTGCCGGTTGGCGTTCGGGTTTAAGATCTATTCTCTGTAAGGTCTTCTTCATCATCTTTATTCAATTCCCTGAGAGGGCCGGAAAGAATAACTTTATAGGGTCAGGAAGTTAAAAAAACCTTGAAATTCGGAACCTGTCGATAGAATAACGCGTCCTTCCTTCTATGGCCAGATCGGCCAAAATTTCTCCTACAACTGGAGCAAATTTAAAGCCATGGCCGGAAAAACCGGCTGCGATGACAATATGGGATTTACCCGGATAAAAGTCAATAATAAAATGCTCATCGGGGGTTAAGGTATACAGGCAGATCTTCCCTTCAAGGATCTCCCCGGTCAGGCCGGGTAGATATTTTCGGATAAAATTCTTTACTTCCGTCACGTCCGTTTCCTGAAAGGTTCTATCTACCTGATCTGGATGTGTAGGGGTTCCACCGTAATGGTTCGCCATTTTGACCCCCGGATGATCGTGCAGAGGGAGTCCATAGATAGCCCCTTCTTCACTCTCTGTGATAAAAATAGGGAACTTTTCCGGTACAAAATCTGCCGGGTTTCTGGGACGAAACCAGGCCAGGGTTTTACGCCGGACCACCAGGGGCAATCCAAGGCTTTTAAGGAGCCAGGAGGTCCAGGAACCCGCACATACAATGAGGCGACCAACGGTATAAATATCCCGGTCGGTTCTAACCTGTACCTGAGTGCCCTGATCTTCAAAAGAAAGAACCCTCTCTCCTTCACAGACCCTGGCTCCTTTTGCCCTGGCCTCCTGAATATGGGCCTGAATACATCGATCCACCATGAGAAATCCTGCCTGGGCATTGTAGCAGGCCTCCCAGTTATCCGGGATTTGAAAGGCAGGCCATCGTTTCATGATCTCTCCGGCCTTTAAAGGTTCATAGGGGAGGTGATGGACCTTACAGGCTTCGAGGGCACCTTGAACAAATGAACAACCCGCCGGTCCCATATCAAGCCCACCGGTACGAATCAATAAAGTCTGTCCATGGATTTTCTCCAGTTCAAGCCAGAGCTCATCTGCCCGTAAAACTAAAGGCACGTAATCCGGAGACTCATGATAGGCATGGCGAATAATCCGGGTCCTCCCACTATGGCTTCCAAAGTCATGGACCACCTGAAATTGTTCAAAGGCAATAACCTGATGACCCCGTTTAGCCAGGTGAAAAGCTGCAGCACTTCCCATGGTTCCTGCACCGATAATTCCTACCTCATAGGTTGTCATCATAAAATCGCAGAATGATTAAGCTTGATGCCTGTGTGGGATACACTATCCCAGACTTTAATTCCTCCCCCCAGGGCCTTATCCTAACCCGGAAATGGTATCAAAAATCAGTCAAAATAAAATATCCTTGTATCCCCGAATACAGATAATTTAAATCGTTCCCCACGGAATCTGTCAAGCTCATAATTGTTAAATCTCACTCCTTGCTTATCTCGTCTCCAAGACCTATCTTTATATAAGGAATTTAACGATCTTATTCAATGAGCAAACATGGGAGGAGCGTACGGTATGCTGGATCCTGATAAAATTAAAGCTGCCATTGAGCAAGCATTACCTGGGTCCCTGGTGCATGTAGAGGACATGACCGGTGGTGGAGATCATTTTCAGGCCATTGTGGTCTCTTCAGAATTTGAAGGAAAAGGGCTTGTCGACCAACATCGACTTGTTTATGACGCCCTTCGAGAGGTCATGGCCGGTGATATCCATGCCCTTGCTCTAAAAACGTATACCCCTGAACAGTGGCGACGAGGTTCGTAGTCAAAGTCATTTTTTCTGTTTAAGGTTAAAATGAAGGAGCGAAATGCATCTCTCTCAAAAGGAGGTAAAAATTATGTCAGAAAATGTTATGGAGAAAATTAAATCCCAGGTTGCCAATAACAAAATCCTTATCTATATGAAAGGGACCAGAGATTTCCCTCGATGCGGTTTCTCAGCAGCAACTGTGGAGGTTTTTGAGGAATTGGGTTATCCCTTTGAAACGGTGGACGTACTGGAAGATGAAGAGATTCGAGAGGGGATCAAGCGGTTTACAAACTGGCCTACCATCCCCCAGGTTTTTATTAACGGGAAATTTATCGGCGGATGTGATATTACCCGGGAGCTCTATGCCCGGGGCGAACTCCAACAAATGGTCAAGGAAGCCTTTGAAACGGATTCTAAGTAAAGTAACCGGATACAAACCACTTCCATCCTAAGGATTCCTTTCATTTTAAGAAACCCGTTTTCTCTCCATAAAACGGGTTTCTTCCCTCATATTTTCGATCTTCTCGAATTTTGTTTGAATTCTTCCTATCGTTTTTTCCATTTAAAAAATCCCAAAGGTTTTATTTGACAGGGAAAAACCGGGAAATTATGCTAAAAAATTGTGGGGAATAATCCTGAGGCAAGAATGTGAAAAAGACCTTTATGATACAGGGAAAAAAGGAGAAATATGGGAACTTTAACAGGAGGACACCTTATTGTTAAAAGCCTTAAACGGGAAGGGGTTAAGAGAATTTTTGGACTCTGTGGAGATCATATTAATCCGATTTTTAATGCCTGTCTGGATTACGGGGTTGAGGTTATCGATACCCGGCACGAATCGGCGGCTGTCCATATGGCCGATGCCTGGGCCCGGGTGACCGGAGAACCCGGTGTAGCGGTGGTTACTGGAGGCCCCGGTCATACCAATGCCATGACCGGGTTGGCTACGGCTTATCTGGCCGGAAGTCCCGTCATTTTGATCAGTGGTCAATTCAATCAATACCTCAAGGAAAAGAACGCTCTCCAGGAGATGGATCAGATGGGTATGTCGAAACCGGTGACAAAATGGGTTCGGGAAGTTACTGAGGTCAAGAGGATCCCCGAATATATAGCCGCCGCTTACCGTGAGGCCGTATCGGGACGTCCAGGTCCTGTCAATTTGAATATCCCGGTGGATGTGGCCACGGCAGAAGTGGAGGAATCTTCCATTTCCTTCCCTGCAAGGGAGAGGTATCGGATCCTGCAAGGATCATCGGCAGACCCGGATCTGATTGAAAAAGCCGTTGCCCTTCTCAAAACTGCCGAAAGACCGGTCTGTATAGCAGGTTCTGGAGTCTGGTGGGCGCAGGCATCCCTTGAGTTACAGAAGTTTATTGAATTGACCCAGATTCCTCTGTTTACCATAGGGATGGCACGGGGAATTGTTTCAGATTTTCATCCCCTCTGTTTTGGCTATGCCGATACGGCTTTTAATCCGGTTGCCAAAGAAATTAAACAGGCCGATGTGGTGTTGGTTTTGGGAAAACGAATAGATTTCCGCCTAAAATATGGAGGTCCTGGATTTTTTGATCCAAAGGCTAAACTGATTCAGGTGGATACTTACCCCGGAGAGTTGGGGAAGAATCGAGAGCTGGAAATAGGAATTTTAGCCGATGCTAAAAGCACCTTGAAGCAACTTATCACCACGGCAGAGGAGAAAAAAGGTTGGGGAAGAAAAGCCTGGATTGAGTACCTTCGGAAGGTAGCCCAGGACGGTAAAGAACAATTCGCACCCTATGAGAACTCCGATGAAATCCCTATTCACCCTCTGCGTCTCTGTCGGGAAGTCAAGAAGATGTTGGATGAGGATACCACCCTGGTGTTTGATGGGGGAGATTTTGTCCACTGGTGTCGTCTGGCTTTATCGGCCCATAAACCGGGTCACTGGCTCCGTTTGGGGCCTCTGGCTGCTATAGGGGCTTCTATTCCCTTCGCCATTGCAACCAAACTGGCAAGGCCGGACAAACAGGTTGTGGTTTTAACTGGAGATGGAGCCTTCGCCTTCTTCGGATGGGAATTCCACACGGCCATTCGGCATAAGTTGCCTATTGTCGTCGTCATCGGTAATGACCGGGGTTGGGGATTAGAACGGGAGTTACAGAAAGCCATTTACGGAAAGGACCGTGTCATCGGATGTGATCTGGGCATGGTTCGATACGACAAGGTGGTAGAAGCCCTGGGGGGTCATGGGGAGTTTGTAGAAAAGCCCGAACAATTACAACCCGCCCTGGAACGGGCTTTTAAATCCGGCCTTCCGGCCTGTGTAAACGTCATGATCGCAGAATCTGTAAGTCCCTTTACCAAAGGTCAGATCGAAGCGCACTTGAAGCACAGCAAATAGAAGGAGTAGAGGGTTTTGTAGAATTAAATCTCCTGGGTTGGAACCTCAGGACCCTTTTCCCCCCTCTACAGGGGAAGAGATTTTAACTTCCAGGCTCCTTTCCCTGGAGTAGAGAGGTCAGGAAGGAAACCCTAACCCCGGGGAAGATGCTGGCTGACTGTTAAAATTGTGGAAAAATTTAAGGCTTTAACTCCTACTATTCTCGGACAGTATATTTACCATAACTGTGAACGCCAGGTCTATTATCACCTGCTTCCCGACGAGGATCCAAGAAAACCGGTTAAAGTAGAAATGGACTCCCGGTTGAGGGTCCGGGGTTTAGAACATGAGAAGAGGGTTCTTCAATGGTACTATCGCCAGGGACTTCAGATCGTAGAGGTGAAAGGGCCTGATGCAGCAGAGCAGACCCGGGAACTGATTCGAGAAGGAAAAGCAGATCTCATTTATCAGGCCTACCTCTATCCGGCAGGTTTATTTCGACAGGTTTATGCCCATCTTCCGGTCATGGTGCACGGTTATCCCGACCTACTCAAAAAACGGACCGATAAAACCACCCCTGATGGGCATGCAATCTATGAAGTCGGGGATATCAAAGCCAGTCTGCAACCCAAACTTTATCAGAAATATCAGGTGACCCTGTACTCCCACCTTCTCTATTTCACCTATCGAAGTCTCTATCCTGGAGAAACCCTTTACTATCCAGAGCGCGGCTTTATCGTTCCACTTCCAAATTCTAATCCACAGGAAGTGGGGAACTCAGGATCAGAGGTCTGGGACCCGGGGCTTTATTCGGAGGAAAGCTTTGATCTGGAGCCTTTTCGTTATGCCCTGGAAGATGTTTTTAAGGAAATTGCCCGAATTCTTTCCAAAGATCTCCAAGAAGCGGCCTGGCATCTGGACTTTAAATGCGGGTCATGCGGATATTTTAAGCATTGTCAGGAAGAAGCCCGGAGAAAGGCCGATCTTTCTCTTATCCCGTTTCTACGCCGATCACAGAAGCGAAGGCTTCTCCGGGATGGAATCACAACGGTTGATCAGGCGGCAACCTCTCTGGATCCAAGCGCTTATCGAGAAGATTGGATTCTTTCCCGTTCTGCCAGGCAGATTCAGCTCCATGCCCAGGCTTTAAAGGAAAATCGGATTATCGTTAAAGAATCAGTTTCCCATCTGATCCCCCATAATATCCAGGTAGAGATATATATCCAGGTAGACACAGATCCCGTGCAACAGATCCTTTATCTGTACGGCCTTTTAGTTCGGGAATCTGGAAAAGAAGATCGGCTCGAGATATTTTTAGCTTCCCGTCCTGAAGAAGAAAGGCAAACCTTTGAACGCTTCTTAATCTGCCTACATCAAATCTGGAAGGATTGTCAGGATCAGGGAAAGATGGCCCATATTTTTCTTTATGACAGCTACGAAAAGCGACAGTTACAAAGGATTTGGGAGAAGTACTTTTTAGGAGAGTGGGAGAAGGGGGGGACAGAGGAATGGGGAAGCGGAAGGATGGGAGAGTTGAGAACTTTACTTCAACAGCTTATTTTTAATGCCCAGGGTCACTATGCAAATCTTCATCAGGTCTTGCAACAAACCCTTGCCTTACCCGTGGAATCTGCCTATACCCTTCCCCAGGTTGCCCGGGTTCTTGGTTATTCGGAACCCGGTCTTCAGTTTGATGAAAACCCTGAATCTCTCTCCCTTCCGCAATTGTACTGGCAAACAACAGATCCCATTCAACGAAGCCAGTATCAGGATCAGATGCTGGCCCGTGTGGCTTTCAACCTCCTGGCAACAGCCCATATTTATGGGTATCTTAGATCTACCCTGACATGGCCTCGAGCCAAGACCTCCATGGCTTTGGAACCGCTTCCCGGGGAGTGGACTTCCTTGAAAGGAAAGCTTTTGACCTTTCTTAAAACCGAGAGAGACCTCAAAATTCAGGAAATCCGGCAGTTTCAACGACTTTCGGTAAGTGAACGGGTAGCCCAGTATCGCTGCATTGCCATGCTTAAATTTCTTAACACTCAAATACTTCCTTCCGGAAGACAGGGCTATGTCTTCTCCTATGGTGCCTCGGGGGCCCAGTCGAAGTTTCGGGATAATGAATTTTTGAGGCTCAATCCCATGGGGCCGGTTCAGGGTTTAAACTCCGAACTTCGGATTTCGAACTCCCTTCAGGGAGGTCAGAGTGTGATCCTCGTCCGGAACGATCCTCGAAAACTCCAATTGGTCCTGATACCCAGAGGAAAAGGGCCTCTGGTCATAGATCCCCAGGCCCGGTATACCTTGGATGAAGATCTGGATGACTTTACCTTTTCTAAAGTCTGGCATGCGGTGAACCGGGCATTTTCTGAAAACTCGCCCTTTAATTTCTTTGATCTTCTTAATGGCAAATATGGTGGGAAAGAAAATACTTCTTTCCGGAGCCAGGCCATGGCCTGGATGGAACCCTTGAGAAAGGTTCTTGATTTCGATTCCTCTCAGGAACAGGCCTTTCTTCTCCCCTTTACATACGATCTTTCCCTTATTCAGGGGCCTCCCGGGACCGGAAAAACCCACGTTCTTGCCTGGATTCTTATCGCCCAGATACTCCTCGCCCAGCGCGAGCAACGTCCTTTGCGGATCTTGGTAAGCGCAGGTTCTCATAAGGCCATTAACAACGTTTTAAGTAAAGTGGCTTCCCATTTGAATACCTTTATGGGAGGTCAGGCCCTCTGTCCCCTTTACAAGCTTAACTCTGCCGGAGGGGAAGCCGAGGAATTAAACCCAGAAATCGAACTATCCAATTCCAGACAGGGTGTTAGAGTCCAGGAAATCGGACGATGGGGAAGGCTTTTTCCTCAGGATCCCTACTATATTTTAGGCGCCACCCCTCAGGGGATTTACTCGGCTGTTAAGGACAAGAACTACTGGACTTCGGGAGACGCATTTGAATCCCTCTTTGACCTGGTAGTTTTCGATGAAGCCTCTCAAGTCACGGTTCCTCTGGCCATCTTAGCCATGTTATACGGCAAAGGCAGATTTCTATTTGTGGGGGATGAAAATCAAATGCCGCCCATTGTACAGGGAACCTATCCCGAGGAAGAGTATTACCATCGCTCTATTTTTGAGTATCTTAAAAGTCGAACCGGTTATCGATCCTGTACGGTAATGCTGACCCAGACCCGTCGAATGAATAAAGAATTGACTGAATTCCCCAGTCTAACTTTCTATTACAACCGCCTCAAACCTCATCCCCAGAACGCCCAACTCAAGCTTCCAACTCTAAAGTCTGAGGTTCAAAGCCCCAAATTGGAGACCCCGAAGGATCCTAAGCCCTGGGCTTCCCGGATAGACGAAATCTTGGATCCCCTCAAACCGGTGGTACTTGTCGAAATGTTTGACGATCTCTCTCAGCAACGAAATCTCCTGGAAGCTGAACTCATCGTTGATCTGACCCGGCGGTTGGTTCTGGATTATCAAATCCCCCCTCAGAATTTGGCTATTATCACGCCCCATCGGGCCCAAAACAATGAAATCATAACCCGACTGACCGGGCTCTTCCAAACCCAACAGATCGAAATGGAGGAACGCCTGACTCTATCCTTACCCCTGGTGGATACAGTAGAGCGTATCCAGGGACAGGAACGAGAGGTCATTCTTATTTCCCTTACCGCTTCAGATCCTGACTACATCCTGGCCGAATCGGAATTCCTCCTCAGCCCCAATCGATTGAATGTGGCCTTAACCCGTGCCGCCCGGAAGCTTATTGTGATCGGTAGTCAAACGGTATTCCAGGTTCGTCCGGAAGAAGAATCTCTTTTAAGACGGGCGATGTTTTTAAAAAAATTCAGACGCTTCTGTGAACGGAAAAAAGCCATCGTTTCTCTGCTAGAACCTCACCGGCAGACCCTCCCCCCCTAAGGCACAAAAGTTGCTACCTAGAGGGTAGTGGGAAATTATCCATCGCGTTGAAAAATGTCTTTTATCCTGTCTTGTTCAATTGATACCAGATTGGTAGGGAAAGGTGAGATAAAGGATGGAGACCGTCCCCTATGCATCAAGCTAAAAAGGGGGAAAGTCTTTTTTTCGACTTCAACACCCCCTATTCCCCCCTCCAGGGGGGAATTTAACGAGTAGCCTTTAAATCCCCTTAGAGGGGGCAAAGGGCATAGGCGCCAGGGGTGAGGGGAAGAAGCACCTGTTACCGGCATAAGAATAAGAGCTATCAACAGGTTACCCCACCCTATCCCTCTCCGCAGGTGGGGGAGAGAAAGGGAAGGGTTGCCTGCTGGCAGAGGAAGTTGATATGATAAGGTGGTTGGTTTTGATAGTCCTTGTTCTTATCTTGACCCCTGTTCAAGGAGTCCTAGCACAACCTGGAGAAGTTTTATTTTTCGAGGACTTCGAGGGAGGTTCTCGTCAATGGGAAATCCCAGGAAGTAGGGTCCTTACCCAAGAATATGCCTTCGAGGGTTCTCATAGCCAAACCTTTGCCCGGGTAACCCATGGTGGAGATGCCCATACCTATCCCTTCCCTGTGGTACCAGGACAGACTTACTATTTGCCTGTAGCCTATATGACCCTGGGAGGTGGGGGGTATACGGGAGTTGATCTTTTCGATAGATCTCTGCAGAAAATGGGAGAACAGTGGCTCATGGGGGATGGGAGCTATGCCGCTACCCTAAAGAAATTCGATTATAACGTTTTTAATAAAAATCGAGAAGATCCGGGAGTCTGGAAAATGTATACCCAATCCTATACTATTCCCGATCAGGTTTATTTTATTCGTATTAAGACTCAGAACTGGGACATGGGTTTGTCAAATTCGGAGTTGTCTGTAAAAGTTAGGACCGGCTCTCGTAGGGAGTTAAAAATAGCCTCCCGGGCAAATCTTAAACCAGCTTCCATTGTTCCAAAGGACTCAGAGATGGTGTTGATCCCGGAAGGGGAATTTCTAATGGGTTCTTCTGAAAAGGATATCGATGAGGCGATGAAGCTCTGTGAAGAATCCAGAGGGGTAGCTCCCAATATTCAGTGTGATCGGGCCGATTACAAAGATGAAATGCCTCAACACAAGGTCCGTTTAGATGCCTTTTATATCGATAAATACCCTGTTACGAATCGTCAATTTATGAAATTTGTAGAGGCCACCGGGTATAAGACCGACGCGGAAAAAGACAGGATTGGCTTGATTGTCCGGTGGGCAGGAAATTATGAAGGAGAGATTATCACCAGGGAGGACGGTTCTGTAAACTGGCGTTCCCCCTTTGGGCGGAGGAATGAGATTAACAATCTGTTGGATCATCCAGTTGTACAGGTAAGCTGGAACGATGCCGTAGCTTATTGTCAATGGGCCGGTAAGAGGTTGCCTACAGAAGCGGAGTGGGAAAAAGCCGCCAGAGGAACCGATGGAAGGCTCTTTCCGTGGGGTCATGAGCTTCCCGATGCAGGTGGTAAATATAGAGCCAATTACGGTAAAGATCGGGGTAAGGCGGACGGATTTGAATATACCTCTCCGGTGGGAAGTTTTCCCCTGGGCGCTTCTCCCTATGGAGTTATGGACATGGCAGGGAATGTATGGGAGTGGGTGGCGGACTGGTATGATGAAACGTATTATGCGACCAGTCCTGCTGAAAACCCCCAGGGTCCTGCCAGTGGAAAAGGTCGGGTCCTTCGGGGTGGATCTTGGGGAAACCGACCCGAAAGTATTCGTACAGCCGTTCGTCTGAGATCCGAGCCCAACAGCGGAATCAGTTACATTGGATTTCGATGTGCCCGATCTTATTAATCTTCTAGGGGCCTTCACCCGGGGGAAGAGGAGTCGGAGGGATCAGGTCCAAAAAACCGGCCTCAGAAAGCTCTGTCCTGGGTAAATTCCAGGGGATCTATTACTTTCCAGGGGTTCGTCCTATTCCTTTTTTAGTTTCTGACTTGCCTTTCCGGCAGTGGTTCCGGTATGGCGGCACCGTCTTTTCGCGGATCTGAGGCTCCGTAGTTGATTCCCGTAGCAAAATCCCGTAAAACCGCCTGTCCACCTCCCATTTGCGATGAAAAATCCCCACGTAGCAGAATTTGATGCCCTTTGGCTTCCAGCCCGGCGCGGACCTGAGCGGGTATCCGGGCCTCCATCTGTACGTCATAACCCTCAAAGGTCATCTTGGTAAATCGGGCCGCTTCGAGGGCTGCCTGAATGTTCATGTGATGGTCTACAATGTTGGATACGAACTGGGCATGAGCCTGGGCCTGGTTCCAACCACCCATAATCCCGAAGGCAATACGCAAGTTCTCTCGGGTCATAAAGGCAGGAATGATGGTATGTAGAGGACGCTTCCGCCCCATCAGTGCATTGGGATGGCCCGGATCGAAGCTAAACAAACCCCCCCGGTTCTGTAGGGCAAACCCGGTTCCATCGGCTACCAGTCCCGAACCAAAACTCATGTAGTTACTCTGAATGAGGGAAACCATGTTTCCTTCCCGGTCCACAACACACAAATAAATGGTATCATCCCCGATCTGAAACGGTTTACCGGATTCGACCTGAGGGTTGGCCTTGTCCATGTCGATTTGTCTGGCCCGTTGCCGGGCGTAATCTTTGGAAAGAATTTCGGCTACCGGAACTTTACTGAATTTGGGGTCGGCCACATAACGAATCAGATCTGCATAGGCCAGTTTCTTGGATTCAATCAGGACATGCAGGGCCTGGGTTGAATTATGACCGAACTCGGGTATTGGAAAGTTTTCCATCAAATTCAACATCTCCAGGGCGGCGATCCCTTGACCGTTGGGTGGCAGTTCATAGATCATCCAACCCCGATAGGAAGTTGAGATGGGTTCGACCCATTCGCTTGAAAACCCGGCCAGATCTTGAGCGGTTAGAGTTCCTCCCTGACGCTCTGAAAATGTCACGATGCGTTGGGCAATTTCTCCTTTATAAAAAGCATCCCGTCCTTGCCCGGCAATCTGACTGTAGGATCTCGCCAGATCTGGATTTCGGAAGATCTCTCCTACACGAGGCGCGCGACCTTCGGGTAAGTAAAGACGTGACGCATTGGCATCTTCCTGCAAAACAGGCTCACTGGCAAGCCAGGCTCCACTCACCCACTCGGTAACCGGAAAACCTTCTTCGGCGTAGCGAATGGCCGGGGCCAGTACCTCTTTGAACTTCATCCGCCCAAAACGATCCAGGAGTTTATCCCAACCGTCCACCGCACCGGGTACCGTAACCGAATGAATTCCCCGCTGGGGCATAGTAGAAATGCCTTTACTTTTCAATCGGTCGATGCTGAGTCCGGCCGGAGCCCAGCCACTTGCATTCAGGCCATAGAGGCTTCCACTCTTTGCCTCGTAGACCATGGCAAATAGATCCCCACCGATTCCATTACTCATAGGTGCCACCAGACCCATCACAGCGTTGGCCGCAACGGCTGCGTCTACGGCGTGTCCTCCTTGTACCAAAATCATGGCTCCGACTTGGGAGGCAAGGGGATGCTCGGTAGCCACAATACCGTATTTCGAAATAACCATGGATCGAGCCTGCGATCGATCCTGTGCATAAACTTCTCGAGAAAGTATCGTAAGCCCGGCCAGAATGAGACCACCCCAAAATGCTATCATGTTCACTCCTCCTTATGGATAAAGACTGAAGTTATTCTTGATAAACAAACCCGGATTGAGCCGTTCCTATCGATTCCTGACTTAAAATTAACTATAACCACCTTAGAGATTTCAGGCAAGAGAATATTCACCTTCTTCTTTCCTTGACCCCACATTGAGAATTAGCTATAATAATTTCATGAACTCTAAGGAAAATAATATAAGATTAATTTTCTGGGTTTTAATGGGAGTCCTCGTTTTACTCTACCGACTGGATCTGTCCCTTGCCAAAACAGATCGTACTTCGGATTATATTCCGGAGGGTTCGGTTATTACCTTTCTCTTTAAAGCCAATAAAAATGATCCCGGAGTTGGAGCATTGACCGGAAGAGCCCTGGAAAAGCTTAGCGATGGAAGGATATCCAGGCAGACCGGTCAGAACATCCTCTCCCTTATTTCAGGGGAATCTTTGATCGTGGCCTTTCCTTCTGATGCCGGTCAAGGAGCCGATAAACTGGAGTATGGAATCGTAACGGGATATGTTCGGGAGAACTTTGATTTTACCTTTTCCCTCAAAGGGAATCCGGTGAGGATGAAAGCCAAGACGATTCCCGACTTAGAAAACAAGGTCCTGGGTCCTTTAATAGAACAAATGATCCTGAAGGATCAGGGCAATCCGAAAGAATCCTCTAAAGTAGATAAGAGTTTTAATCGCGAGGTGTTTCAAGGGTATCCCATTGTTTCCCTGGCCAAAAAAGAGGGAGTTGAAAGGGGAATTACTGCTTACTCCTTTGGGGATGGTAAGCTTCTGCTGGGTTCGACGGCAGATACTGTTAAGAAACTCCTGCGCTCAAAGGAAATATCCCATTCTTATCCCTTTTATGAACCTTTTATAAAGGGGAAAAACGATGGACTTCTTCTGGCGGATAATAATCAAGGACGATTAACTAAACTCATCCAGAATGATAAAAATCTGGCCGAATTTGGAACGATACTCTCCTGGGGTCAGGTTCATAAAGCTGCCTTATCCTTTGATCTGGTTGATGAAAATTCCCTGACGGGGGTTTTGGATGTCTTTCCAGAAGATCCCGGCCGTTTAGGTTTTTTAGAGAAAGAGATTCAGCTCCTGGGGGCATTTTTAAAGGGGCGTTTATTTCTCGAAGGATTAAGTTGGTCCAATGAGGTACAGAAGCAGGAAGGAAGTGTTCGGATGGAGTTTAAAATTGGAAATCTAAAAAAATATTTCGAAGAGGACTAGGTATATGAAAACCGCTTTTATTTACTCAGATGAATTTGCAAGTTATAGCTATGGTCCTGAGCATCCCCTAAAACCGATCCGGTTAAAGTTAACCTACGATCTCATCCGTAGCTATGGATTGCTAGACCTTCCGAACAGTTCTTTAATCCCGGCCCAAAAGGCCGATCGGGACGAAGTTGCTTTGTTCCATCATCCCCACTATATCCAGGTAGTGGAAGAGGCAAACTCTGGATTTTTGACCTATGAATGGGGACTTGATTTTGGATTGGGTCCGGGGGACAATCCCGTATTTTCCGGGGTTTACGACTGGTCCCTTCTGGTTACCGGGGCCACCCTACAGGCAGCTCGGTTAGTCCGGCAAGGGGAAGTCGATATTGCCTTTAATATCTCCGGGGGGCTTCACCATGCAGCCAAGTCCCGAGCTTCGGGGTTTTGCTATTTTAATGATGTGGTGATTGCCATCTGTTACCTCTTGCAACAGGGTAAACGGGTTGCTTATATTGATGTGGATGTTCATCATGGGGATGGAGTCCAGAATGCTTTTTACGATACCGATCAGGTTTTAACCATTTCTCTCCATGAAAGTGGGTATTTTTTATTTCCCGGAACGGGGTTTGAGTATGAAATTGGTAAAGACCGGGGGAGGGGTTATTCTGTAAATCTTCCTTATTTTCCAGGAGCCGACGATGAGGTGGTAGTATATGGCTTTTTAGAAATAGTGCCTCCCTTAATTAAGGTGTTTCAACCGGATATTCTCATCACCCAGTTAGGGGTCGACTCCTTCCGCACGGATCCTCTGGCCCATGCCAATGTAACGACCCATGGATTTTGTCAGATGGTTACCGAGATGAGGAAATTCGGTCTTCCCTGGATAGCTTTAGGAGGAGGGGGTTATGATCTCCATAACGTAGCCCGGGCCTGGACCCTGGCCTGGGCGATCATGAATCATCGAGAGGCGGATCTTCCCGATGAGCTTCCGGCCGATTACTTATCGGAAGCCGGTCGGTTGGGGTTGCAAGGGACCCAGCTTAGAGATCCTGTGTATAAACTAAAAACCCAAGACCGGGATAAGATCTTGAAGGAGTTGGAGAAGTCTGTGAAATATATCAAGAAGGAAGTTTTTCCTATTATTGGAGCAGGATAGAAGAAGCAAGAAGCAGGGAGCAAAAAGCGCGAGCGGGAGGATCTTGCTTCTTGTTTTTTGTTCCTTGCCTCTTGGCAGAGACCTTCCATGCTAAAAATTCAGCGTGCGGAACGGCTTACAAAGTTACCGCCCTATTTGTTTGCAGAAATTGATAAAATGAAGGCAGAGGCCAGAGCCCGAGGGGTCGATATCATCAACCTGGGAATTGGAGATCCGGACCAACCCACGCCCCCCCATATTATACGGGCTTTGAACCGGGCAGCAGAAAATCCGGCTAACCATCAGTACCCCTCCTACGAAGGACTTCTGGAGTTTCGTCAGGCTGTAGCCCAGTGGTATCAAAACCGTTTTAGAGTCCATCTGGATCCAGAAAAAGAGGTTCTTTCCCTGATCGGCTCCAAAGAAGGAATCGGGCATATTCCGCTGGCTTTTGTTAATCCGGGGGATATCGTGCTGGTTCCAGACCCGGGTTATCCGGTTTATCAGGCAGGAACCGTCCTGGCAGGTGGCATTCCTTATACGATGCCTCTTTTAGAGGAAAATGGATTTCTCCCCGATCTGGAACGTATTCCCGAGGATATTCGGCAAAGGGCCAGATTGATGTATCTCAATTCCCCCAATAATCCAACATCTGCCGTTGCACCGTTGGAATATTTTAAAAAAGTCGTGGATTTTGCCCAACGATATAACATCCTGGTTTGTCACGATGCCCCTTATTCCGAAATGTATTATGACGGGAATCCTCCCCCGAGTTTTATGGAAGCCCCAGGAGCAAAAGAGGTTGGTGTGGAATTTCATTCGCTATCCAAGACCTTTAATATGACCGGGTGGCGTATTGGCTTTGTTGTGGGCCATCCTGAGATCCTGGCTGGTTTGGGTGCGGTTAAAACTAACCTGGATTCGGGGATCTTCCAGGCCATCCAATATGCCGGAATCGAAGCCTTGACAGGAAGCCAGGAATGTGTGGCTCAAATGAGAAAAATGTATCAGGAACGACGGGATGTACTGGTCGATGGGCTACAGCAATTGGGTTTAAAAGTTAATAAGCCCCAGGCGACTTTTTATGTCTGGGTTTCAGTTCCTACAGGATTTACCTCAACCGGTTTCACCGCCCATCTTCTTAAAAATGCGGGAATCGTAACCACACCGGGTAATGGCTTCGGTCAGTACGGAGAAGGGTATATTCGTATGACCATCACCGTAGGCGTGGATCGATTAAAAGAGGCGGTGGAGCGGATGAAGTCAGTTCTGTAGTCGAAGTAGGGAAGTATGGGAGTGTGAGGGTGTGGGGGTGTGGGAGTAGGGGAGTAGGGGAGTAGGGGAGTGGGGGAACGGCTATACCCCCATACTCCCTTACTTCCGTACCTCCATACTTCCCCACTTCCATACTCCCACACTCCCACACCCCCATACCCCCATACTCCCATACTCCCACACTTTTTCACAATGCAAAATCTCCGGGTTATTTCTAGCATTCCAGAAATGCAGGCCCTTGCCGATCAGGTAAGGCGAGAAGGTAAAAGAATTGGCCTGGTCCCCACCATGGGATACCTTCACGAAGGCCACCTGAGTTTGTTACGGGCGGCCAGAAAGGTAAGTGATCTACTGGTTATGAGCCTGTTTGTCAATCCGACCCAGTTTGGGCCTCATGAAGATTATCAGACCTACCCTCGAGATTTTGAGCGGGATCGTATTCTGGCAGCTTCTGAGGGAACCGACATTATTTTCGCACCGACTGCCAGGGATATGTACCCCAAAGGTTATACCACCTGGGTGGAGGTGGCGGGTTTATCGGATAAACTTTGCGGTCAATTTCGTCCCGGACACTTCCGGGGGGTTGCCACCGTGGTCACCAAACTTTTTAATATCGTAAAACCCCATGTTGCCTTCTTCGGTCAAAAAGACGCTCAACAGAGCATAATTATCCAACGGATGGTTCAGGATCTGAACATGGATATTCAGATCGAAGTTCTCCCTACGGTTCGGGAGCCAGATGGATTGGCCCTTAGTTCCCGCAATGTCTACCTGAGTCAGCAAGAGCACCAGGCCGCACTGGTTTTGAGTCGATCCCTGGACCTTGCCCAAAAACTTATTCGAAACGGTGAGCGATCTACCGCCGTTATCCTCTCGAAGATGAGAGAACTTATTGCCCAAGAACCCCTGGTGGTTTTAGAATATGTGGCTATTACAGATCTGACCACACTGGAAGATTTGAAAGAAATCAGTTCCAGGGCACTCATTGCACTGGCTGCCAGGGTGGGAAAAACCCGACTGATAGACAACTGTATAGTTTCCCTATAGTACTTCCTCCTCCCGGCTAAGCCATATCCTGATGGATCTGGGAGGGGTTGCCTCTACTTTTTCTGCAACCTTTTTACGGTGAGGGGTTTAGAATCTCAGCTTATAGACCTCTTTAGCTGTGGCAAACTCTTTGCCGTCAAATACCTTTAAGCTAAAAAAGTATTCTTTACCCTCTTCAAACTTGATATCGTCCGGGTGTCCGGTATTGAAAGCTCTGGAGAATTCTACGGTCCAGATACCGTCTTTATAGACACCTTTAGCTTGAATATCACCACGACTCCCGGTGAAAGGGGCAACGAGATAACCTGGGATGAAGTCTCCCTTGTTATACTTCTTTTTTGGATTAAAGGCCACGGCCTCACCGGCCAGGAGGACCGGAAGGCCCGTCTGTTCCTTATCGGGATTTAACATGAAGAGGGGTCTATTTTCCTGTTCTTGAATATTAGGCGTATAACCATGGCGATAAGCTTCCACCCCATCAATTTTAATCTTGGTGGCATCCATGGCATCCGGTTTTCGTCCATCTGAATTGGGATCCTGACCGGGTCCCAACATCCAATCGTCTGCCTGTCCTACAGGGTTACTACGGGCGGCTCGCCAAATCCAGAGATCTGCCAGTTCTGCGGGAGTATTGGTATGCATGGCTTTGGCCTTATGGCACATGGCCGTACACCCTCTGTCCGAAGTTGAGAAGGGAGGAATGGATGTCATTGGGAAGATAATAGCCAGTCGATCTTCTTCTTCTTTACCAGGCTCCCAGGTCGTTCCGTTATAAATCCAGGGCCTGTGTTGAATCGATTCGGTCTGGCTGGCATCTTTCCAAATGGCCAGGAGGTAGAGTCTGCTATCCTTTTGAAGAGCCTTTAAAGTAACTGTAGGCCCTTCTCGGGCCTTTATCTCGGTTGCAACCTCTAAAGGCCTGGCCTGTGCCCAGGCCGGATCTTCTGCCACTCCGTCCACAGTGGGAGGATTATCTGTTTTTACCGCCTGAAGGAGGGTGGAAGTGATCATCTCCAGGGTCTCCTGGGCTAAGTCTCGAATATCCTGATCTGGATCTTGAAGGACGGTTTTTAAAAGCTCGATACTCCTGGCATCTCCCAGCTCGGAGAGAATGGCTACGGCAGAAAATCTGATCTCTTGACTGGGATCTTTTAAAGCTTTGGCGAGGAGATCTAAAGCCTTTGGATCCCCGAATTTGTATAAAGCTCCGGAGGCAATAAGTCGGACACTGATATCCGGATCTTTGAGGGCTTTCAGGAAGGCATCTCGAGATTTTTCATTGCCCATTCTGAAAAGGACGATAGCTGCCGCACTCCGCACCTCTGCAGTCTTGTGTTTTAGCATGATTTCTGCCAGGGGCTCGATAAGAGTCGGGTCTTGATATTGCCCCAGGGCTTCTATAGCTTCTTCCCTTTCATCAGGGTCGTCACTCCGGAGCCGTTGGAGAAGATACTCCGCTTCTTCAACGGCATAAGGAATCGTAAAGGGAAGTAATAGACTTAATGTCAACACCCCTATAACCAGATACCATCGTTTCATAAGTTTAATATAGTAATGCGGACGACTTAAAAAAACCATTTTTTGTTGCGATTTTTTAGAAGAAGACTATAATATAGTAACTGTTCACTACAAGTGGAAGAGCAACCCCATAGCGTTGCCCAATCTTCAGGTAACCTCTTCACGAGGAACAGGTATAAGACTGGAGTATCCTGAAGATTTAAGGATTATTCTTCATCTTCGTGAGTTTAAGCGTTGGGATATCCTTATAAAGAGATGAAGATAAGAAAGTAAGGAGGAACTTGGAACCATGCTCGCGGCCATGCGAAATAATATCAAAAAATTAAGTATTACCCTCTGGCTGGTAATAGCTTCCTTTATTCTGACTATTTTTCTGGTTTGGGGTAAAGGATCTTTGGGTACCGGAGGGGCGTCCAATATAGTTGCCACGGTGGAAGGCAAAGAGATTCATCAGCGAGAGCTGCAAATGACCCGTAATCGGCTCTATAATTTCTACCGGAACCTTTATAAAGATAAATTTACAGAAGATCTTGTTAAAAACCTAAATTTAGAGAGAATGGCTTTGGAGAGCCTGATTGAAAAGGAATTATTATTGGCCGAAGCTGAAAAGCGGGGGATGAAAATCTCTGAAGAGGAGTTATTGGATACCATTACCAAGTACCAGGTCTTTCAGAAGGATGGGAAGTTCGATCCTGATCAATATAAGTTTGTTTTGTTAAGGTCGGGAATAACCCCCCAGGAGTTTGAAGAGAGTATTCAAGAGGATTTACTTATTCAGAAGCTCGAGGCTGCCATCCAGGATGGGATTAAAGTTTCTGACAAGGAAGTAGAACTGGAGTATCGGCTCCAAAATGAGAAAGTCAAGATAGAATACGTTGCCATCAAACCGAGTACTTTTCAGAAGGATGTAACCGTAACCGATGAGGAAATCGCCAGGTACTATGAAGACCATAAAGAGGATTTTAAAACCCCGGACCGGGTCCGGGTCAATTATCTGTATATAGACCCGCAAACCTTTACCGATCAGGTGACCGTAGAGGAGTCCGAGATCCAGGATTATTTTGATCAGCACAGGGATCAATTTCCGAAAGAAAAACGGATAAAAGCCCGTCATATTCTCTTCAAGATCCCCCCGGGGGCAGACCCGGAGAAAGAGCAGGAAGTTAAGAAAAAAGCCGAAGAGGTTTTACAAAAGATTAAAGAAGGTGCGGATTTTGCTGCCATGGCCAGGCAGTATTCTGAAGAACCCGGAGCCGCCGAGAATGGAGGAGATCTCGGATATTTTACCAAAGGAAAAATGGTCGAGCCCTTTGAGAAAGCCGCTTTTTCTTTGAAGAAGGGTGAAGTGAGTGACCTGGTGAGGACGGAGTTTGGCTATCATATTATCAAAGTAGAAGATGTCCTTGGCGAGAATCCGTATGAAGAAGCCAAGCCCGGGATTCAGACCATTCTGAAAAGGGAAAAAGCCCAGGAGGTGGCCCGTCAGCGGGCGGATGAAGTCTACCAGAAGGCCCTGGAAACCAAAGATCTCAAACAGGCCGCTGAAGCCACAGGTTTACCTCTCAAGACCAGTAACCTGTTTGCCCGTATGGAACCGGTCGGTCCTGAAATGGGGATCCTGATTCCTTTTCAAGAAGCTGCTTTTACCCTTTCTCCTGGAGAAATCAGCCAGGTGGTAGAAGTGCCGGGTGCCGGATTTTATATCCTGCAGCTTGTGGAGAAAAAAGACTCCTACATCCCCTCCCTGGAAGAAGCCAGAGAACAGGTTAAAGAGAAGATTATAGACAATAAGGCCACAGAGTTGGCCGAGAAAAAAGCCAACGAGTTCCTGGCAGAACTTAAAGCCGGGGCTTCCTGGGAATCTTTATTGGAAAAGTATCAATTAACCCCGGTTAAACCGGAACCCTTCAACCGACGATGGTTTCTGAATGATATGGCCGAAAAATCAGAAGAGATCATTCATACGGCCTTTTCTTTAGAGGTAAATCAGGTCAGTGATCCCATTAAAACACCCGGAGGTTTCGTCCTTTTAAAGGTCGTAGAAAAGCCCGGAATCGATGAAAAGAAATTCCAGGAGGAGAAGGAAAACCTTCGAAGGAGCCTTCTTCAACAGAAGCAGAGTACGGCCTATCGGGAGTTTATAGAAGAACTCAAGAAAAAGGCCAACATTAAACCTCCCTTGAACCAACTGCTTCAGTCCAGAGCTTAGATTGACCCCGGGAGTTTAAAAAGAAAGAACGGTAGATAGGACGCCCTGCAGAGCGTCTTTACGAGATATGGTAAATCCTGTATCTCCGTTCTTTCTTTTGTTTTATTTTCCCACATACACCACGTTCTTCAACGGCTGTCCGTGGTATACCCGACTTATATTATCTGCTATATCCCGTAAACGACCTTGAAGGGTACTTTCTGCTCTTCCAGAAATATGCGGGGTCATAATCACGTTATCCAGATCCTGAAAGGGGAATCGAGAGGGAAAGCACTGCTCGTCGGAAGTGGAAGGATACCCCCGAGGATACCGGTACCACACATCGAGAGCTGCCCCTGCAATCTTCTTTTCCCATAAAGCCTGATAAAGAGCCTCTTCATTCACAATTTCGGCCCGGGCAATGTTGATTAAATAGGCGGTAGGTTTCATCCTGTTAAATTCCCTGGTTCCGATGAGACCCCGGGTTTCTTCGGTAAGAGGGCAGCAGAGAACGATAAAATCGGCCTGGCTCAGGAGTTGAGGTAAATCTTCTTTCCCTCCAAGGAAATCTATCTGGGGAGCTTTGGAATCCTGAATTCCTTCCTTACCGTGTTTTCGGATGGCCCAAATCTTCATGGAAAAAGCCCGCGCCCTCACGGCAATCTCCCGACCAATGTGGCCGAAGCCGATAAGACCTAAAATCTTGTTTTGCAACTCTCCTACCAAAGGCTCGGCAAAAAACGGCTTATGACCCCAGAAACCCCGTCTTAGATCCGCATCGTATTTTTTGAGTTGTTTACTCAAAACCAACATAGCCATCAGGACAAATTCCGCAATACTGACTTCATGGTTATAGACATTGGCCAGAACAACACCTGGAGGAAGCGCCTCTAAGTCAAAGGCCTCTAAACCGGCGAAAGGAGCCTGAACCAGTCGGAGTTTCTTTGCAACTGCCCCCATTTTCTTTGTAAAACCGGGCGCCACCAGCACGTCGGCTTCTTCTATCAAAGAGAGAGCTTTCGGATCCTCCAGTTTTCCCGGAACAGGAATAAATTCACAAGGTACTTGAACCCTTGCCTGGAGACCCTCCAGGGCAGTAACCGCCATGTTCCCAAGTAAAAGAACTTTTAAAGATTCTCTTTGAGTGTGACTCATAAGCGTCGACCTCTCATTCTGTTTCTGTTAGCTTATCTTTTCGATTATTTAAGGGACCTATGGGCATTGATTTTCCAGATCGTACAACTTTACCTTTGCGTCCTGATAAAGCAAACGACCTTCCGGGACGTTGGTAAGGGTGTCCGTAATCAAGTATTTAATATAATAGTCACAATAAAGTAAAGGGTATCGCTGATCGTTAAGAATTTGTAATAGCTTTTGATCTTTGTTGTTGACACTGGTAGGAATTCGAGAAGCATAGCCAAAGGCCATAGGTTTTTCGTGAATGGTTTGATAGTAAAGTGCCAGAGTAGGTCGGGCGGTGGTATCGATGATCCCCCCGGTATCCGGTAAGTCCTTCAAAACCTTCACGTAGTCCGGTGCATTGAGTTTAGAGGCCGGAATGGGTTTCGGTAGATATTCCAGGAAAAGCAGGATCAAGAAGAATCCTGTCCACCCTCGCTTTCCGATAAATCCATGGAAAAGGGATTTAAATCCTGCAGCGCAGATAACTGCCGCGCTGAGTATGGGGATAACCATCATCCGTACGGGAGCACCGGAAAGTTTTATCGGAGGGAATACCACTTCCAGCAGGGCATAGGGCAATTTTATGAAGGGGATCCCCTTTCCCCCTACCTGCAAGACGGGTCCCAGACTCAGGACGGTAAAGAAAACGAGGATAAGGTACCAGAGTCCTAAATCCCGGAGTGGAACTTTATGCCTCCGGATCCATACCAACATCAGAAGGCAGAAAACGGAAACACCGATATGAACGCTACTTTCATCGATATTACCGGGTAATTTGGACCAATAAAACCGGGTTAAATGGGCAAAGCGCCAATGACCTCCGGGGATGAAAGGGGCCAGCAGGTCCAGGGAATATTCCTGGGGTTGGTGGGCACCTATAAAGGGATCTTTCCTGTTTACGAGCAGCAAGGAAATAACCAGAGGTCCTGTAGTCAGGAGGGTAGCCGTAAGGAAGATTATCAGAGAAGTTAAATACGCCCTTCTGAGAAAGAAAAAGAGATCCTTTTGGAAGGCATACCAGATCAAAATCAAAAAGCCGATCAAAACCGAATAAAAAAAGTAATAATAATCGCACAGAATAACCGCAAAGAGTACAAAGGCAGAGGTCAGGGCCATCGCCACGCCGGGTTTGGTAACCCATCGGTACCAGCAGAGTACAAAGAGAGGGATCCATTCCAGAGATTCCAGGTTCAGGTGTCCCTGGGCATGGGCAAAGTGATAATTGGAGAAGGTAAATATATAGCCTGCCAGGAGGCTACCGCCGTAAGACCGGGTGAAATAATAGGCTAGTAAAAAAGCGGTCAGTCCGCCCATAACGAAGGAAAAAATAACGATACAATTGTAAGCTTCCGTCAGCGTCAAAAATTTTAGCAATCCTGACGCCATGAAACCGTTGAAGGGATTCAAGGTATGTCCCAGGAGGGTCATATCGGACGGATAGCGGAGATAAATTGTATGCCAGGGGGATTGATGAAGCTGGGTGACGGCCTTATGGACCCACCACAGATTCCAGAGATTCTGTAATCCGTCCCCTTGATCTGCAAACAAATGGGTAGAGAATAATCCGATAAGGGGGTCGTTAAGGATCCAGAAAAAGATCAAATAGAAAAGGATGGGGAGCAATCCCATCTTGGTTACAAGGGACACTCCCCCCTTGAGGTTACCTTTCACCATGGATTCAGGCCGGTAGCGCGAGGGTTCGCGCTATCGGGAAAGATAAACAATGAGATTAAGCAAAATCCTTTTCCCATCCCTCACCCCACATATTGAAGAAGGCATCTTCCAGGTAGGGATGTTCCTGGATAACTTCTTCATTGAGTTCGACACCGATGCCGGGCCTGTCGGGAATGGTGATATAACCATCCTTGATTTCCAGAGCTCCTTTAACCAGTTGACTTTTCCAGGGGACATCAAAATCATCCAGGCACTCCTGAATATAAAAATTGGTCAGGCAGGCATCTATCTGAACGGCCACTGCCGTAGAGATGGGCCCGTTGGGATTGTGGGGAGCGACGGTCATATAATAAGTATCGGCCATGGCGGCGATCTTTTTGGTTTCCAGAATTCCTCCGGTGTGAAGGATATCGGGTTGGATGATGCTGGCGGCCTGGAGTTCAAAGAGTCTTCGGAATCCATATCGGGTATAGAGGCGTTCACCGGTTGCGACGGGGATATTGATTTTATGGGCCACCAGAGCCATGGCGTCATGGTTGTCGGGTGGAACCGGTTCCTCGTACCAGCCGGGTCGATAAGGTTCCAGTTCCTTAGCGATTTCGATGGCGGTCATGGGGCTGAATCTTCCGTGGACCTCTATGAAAATTTCTATATCCGGACCTACGGCATCCCGAACCGCTGCAACAATATCGATGGACTTAACTTTTTCCTGTCGACTCATTTCCCGGCCTGCGGAGCCAAACGGATCAAATTTAAGGGCCTTATACCCTTTTTCAATCACCCGTTTAGCCCGTCGGGCAAAGTTTTCTGGAGTTCGTTCCCCGCCGTACCAGCCGTTGGCGTAGGTGAGGATTTTGTCCCGGCAGCGGCCTCCGAGGAGATTGTAAACAGGTTGTCCTAAGGCCTTTCCCACAATATCCCAGCAGGCTATTTCGATCCCGCTCATGGCCGTAAGGAGAACCGGTCCCCCGTGCCAGAACTCGTTACGATACATACGCATCCATATCTCTTCAATGTTGAAAGGATTTGCCCCCACAACGTTCCGCCGCTTCAACTGGTGAATGGCTGCTTCTACTGCTTTCTCTTTCCCTTCCAGAGTGGCCTCCCCCACACCGGTGATTCCCTCATCGGTAGAGATTTTCACAAAAAGAAAATTCCGCCACCGGGTACCTGTCAGGAATGTTTGGACATCGGTGATTTTCATGGTTCTTTCTCTTTATCCTGCGGGCTTTGCGCCTGCTTAGCGTCCCGGGCGGCTTAATTTTAACCCCGGAATCCCTGAAAGGCGTAAAGTTCGCAAAGATGTAGCAGGGCTATGGTTTTCTACTTAAATCGAAACATTGGATTTCCGTATAACATATAACTTCCCCAGTTTAACTCTTTGTAGCCGAATTTTCGAATCATATCTTTTCTGGCTTCAACCAAAGATTCTCCGATAGTTCTTTCCTGGAGGAGTTTTTCATAGAATTTTCCGGCAAAAAAAGCTCCCGGTGAGTCGTTGATTTGCCAGAAGGTTCCGATATAGTTAATAAGACCCGCCCGCAGGAGAGCTTCTGCGACCCCGTATTTATCCGTATGGTAAATCGGCTCAACAACTCCGGCTTCACAGGCATTTGAAAAAAGCAATGCCGGAAGGCTGGATAGATTTACCAAATCCCGGGCGCGCACCCTTCCCCCGTCCTTAAATATCCAGGCACTTTCAGAGGGATCTCGCCGATCAAAATAGGCATGTCCGGCATAATGGACGATATCGTAGGTTCCTGAACCTAATTGAGCTAAAACCTCTTCAGCAGTGTTGTCTTTGGGTCCTATTTGGGTGGTTACCTGAACTCCCTGTAAAGAGTTCAAAAACCTTGAAAGGATCCTTGCCTCCTCGGCAGCTCCCGGGAGATCTGCAGTGGGATCCCCTATTAAAAGGAAGTCTAGCTTACCTTTTATCTTTCTGCGGGCCAGCCACTTGGTAACCGGGGCATCAATCATAAGCTGTCGGCCAATGGGGAAGTTGAGTCCCAGAAAACCCGGACAGTCTGGGCGATCGGTGTACATAAGCTCCCAGGGAATAGAAGCTGCATAGGAATCTAAGGATAACGCGATGGGACGACCCTTGCAGGCCAGGATAACCTTCTGGATATCTTCCGGGACCACCTGGTCAAAGAGGAGTTTTCCATGGGCTTTTTGAATTTCTTCGGCCTGAGGTTTTCCATACGAATCCTCCAATTTCTTCCGGATGCCTTCGATGATTTTTGGAGAGATGACTTGCTCCTTACGCAGGGTAGCCGACTCTCCCAGGGCAGAAAAAATAAGTTTGGTTCCCTCGGTTCGAATTACAATATTTAAAGGAGATATTTTTTCCTTGGTCGGTTCGGCCTGGATTCCGGTCAAGGCACATTCAGAAAAGGAGATATCCAGTTTTTGAGTTAAGAGATCACTTTTCAGGAAATTCAAAAGGACCTCTCGGATTTTTCGATATTTCTCCTCATTGATCTCGGCCAGGGTCATTTCCTGGATCCTGCCGTCTGGATCATAATTCTGTAGTCCTTCATAGATTCCGTATATAAGGGTTCGAGTCGCATCTTCTACCGATAAATTTCCTGCATTGGAGCCCATTAAAACAATACCGAAATCATAAATTTTGGTACTTACCAGCCCTTTGATAAGATTCATTCCCACCAGTCTCAAACTATCCTTGGTAAAGCTGGAGAAGTTACCCAATCCGGCCAGTATCACCGTAGAAGCGTATAACCTGGTTCGGTGTGTTGGAATAAAGAAAATCTCCCCCAGATTTCCACTGATCATCCGCCGATTCTCGAAATCATTAATAATCGATCCAATGGCCTGATCAACGGCAAGTTCTGCACTACGGGGGGCAACGCCTTTAAAGTGTCCTACAACCAGTGCGGAAGCGTCCACTTCTGTAATAGACCCTAAGGCCAGCCTTAAAGAAAGCCTTCGAGGTTTTGAAAGGGAGGAATTATTCCGGCCTGGAGTGCCGGAGGGCAGGTTTCGCTGTGTGGGTAGTGTGGGCATACGCTATATTCTCCTTTATAAAAAGTAAAAACTACCAACCCCTCAAAACAAATGTAAAGTCTACGAAATCTGTATGACTAACAAGTGTTAGCATGAATGGAAAGAAATGTCAACGGGATTTTAGGCGAGCTATCAGTGCTAATCAGTTGGGGATAGGTAATTCTTGTTGTACAGCCCCAGCGCACCATGACCTTAAGTTAAGGCCCCCTTCCTGACCTTCCCCCGCTACCGCAGGGGAAGGAACGCTGTGGTCCAAGTCCACTCTCCTGCGAAGCGGGGGAGGAAGAGGGTGGGGGTGTTTTTGTCTTTAACAAGGACTTCCACCCTTAACTTAATACTACGGCCCCAGCGGGGCAATCTAATTATAGCAGGGAAAGTCAAAAGATTTTGCTATGAATAGATCACTCCTAACGGAACTAAGATACCGACTAAATTGACCCGGATCCTTAGGCAGGATAGCGTTTGCCGACGGGAGTTTTAGCCCAGAAGAATTTTTAAGCCAGAACCATCAAAATTTTTACATCCTCTCTGCCGGACTGATGACTCCCTACACGTAAAGACCCCCGGCAGCTTTTCAGGCTTTTTTGCCTGTTCTACGTGTAATTGGTTGAATTTAATTCCCAAAACCTCTTTGTAGAGAAACACAATAGCATTTAATGCCTGATTCTGCGTACTGACCACCACGGTTTGCTCACGGGCCAGATGGGTTATAAACTCCTCCACCTCCTTTGCCCCCATTACTCTGTCAAGGGAGACACTTAACCTACTGTTTCCCAACAAGAAACATCCCCCTGAGTAGGTTAAACGTCCCCCTTGACAGTAAATAAAGCGTTTATTCCCATCCACATAAGCCAAATCTTAGCGTTTGCTGTAGGGCTTGTGGGACGGAGGGTATTGTGTAATGGATCGAGCAGTTTGGGTTTTTCTGGCATGGTATTCCTCCTTTTCACAGTAAAAAATAAACTCATGTCAACCGAGACGGTTAACTACCGAAATTAAGGCGCATTTTTTGGAAAAAAATATAGTCGAGTTTTGGAAAAAAGAAATTTTTTCTTTACAAGATTTGTTTTGTAATTTTAAAATGAACTAGCTTAAGTGACGATGATTTTTGTTTATCGAGTTGTAGAGTAGCTCCTCGTGCAACATCGTATAAAAGTGTAATATCTTGCGGTGTAGTTTTCGGTATGAATATTTCAAAGAATAGAGGGGTAAAATTCTACCGAAGCATGGAGAAGTTAAGGGGAAACCACGACTTAGGATATAAGTAAATCAGGGAAATACACTCGAGAAGAGGTCTATTAAAAACAAGGAAAAGGACGCTTTTGGTGTGTAATGTCTGAATTTCCTGGAGAAATACTCCTAAAATGGGGTAATAGGGATAGTCCAGAGGGCTGGATATTCGGACACTTTTGGTGTTTATTTCATGTTGGGCGGGCATAGTAGTTGTGAAAGGTGATTCATATGGAAAAGCAATTGATCGTATCAAATCCCAAAATTATGATGGGCAAACCTGTGGTCGCAGGCACGCGCATCACGGTGGAACTCATTCTGGAGAAATTGGCGGCAGGGGAAACCATCGAACAGATTCTTGAGGCCCACCCTCGGCTGACACGCGAAGCAGTGCTGGCAGCTATCGCCTTTGCCAAAGAAGCCTTGCGCGCTGACGTGATTTACCCTGTGGCTGAGACGGAAACATGAATTTCGTGGCTGATGAAAGTGTTGACCGTCATATTGTTGAGCGTCTTCGGCGAGATGGTCATGTGGTGTGGTATGTTGCCGAAATGGAGCCAGGAATATCCGATGATGTTGTTTTGGCACGAGCGAATCAGGAAACCGCTTTGCTACTGACTGCGGATAAGGATTTTGGGGAGATGATCTTTCGTCAGCGTCTTTATGCACACGGGATTATATTGATACGCCTGGCAGGACTATCACCTACCCGGAAGGCAGAGATAGTGGCTTTGGCGATCAATCAACATGCTGCCCAATTGCCACGTGCCTTTGCCGTTATTGCGCCAGAAATCTTTCGCATTCGCCGCTTTGATGAGTAATGCCCGCCCAACAAGCGCTTTGAGCGGACGGCTTCGCTGCGCTTAGCCGCCGCTCAAGCGCAGGCCGTTAGGTGGTCCAAAACGCATAGCGCAAGAGGATCCTTCAAGATGAAGATTCTGGTAACAGGCAGCACCGGTAGGGTTGGCTCTCAGGTGATCAAGGAGCTCCGGAAACGCAATACGAACGTCCGCTCACTGGTTCGCAGCGAGGCCAAGAGCAAGACGCTCCCGTCGGACGTTGAAGTTGCCATTGGCGATTTGCTCGATCCAGTTACAATTGAACAAGCGCTCGATGGCGTAGAGAAAGTGTATTTGCTGAATGCGGTCGTTCCTGACGAGTTGACGCAGGGTCTCATCGTCTGCAATCTGGCAAAGAAGCTGAAGATTCAGCATGTGGTGTACCAATCGGTTTTTCAAGCGGATCGTTTCAAGGACGTACCGCACTTCGCGTCGAAGTTGATGATCGAAGCAGCGCTGAAGGATTTCGATGTCCCCTACACCATTCTCCGCCCGAGCTACTTCTTTCAAAATGATGCGATGCTGAAGGAACCGCTGACAGTGGCTGGGATTTACCCAATGCCCTTGGGCTCACAGGGTATTTCAGCGGTAGACGTGCGTGACATCGCCGAAGCCGCGGCCATTGTCCTGACGAGCGACGGCCATCAAGGTAAAATCTACAACCTGGTCGGCCCGAGCCTCTTGAGCGGTCCGGGTGCAGCCTCGATATGGAGTGAGATCCTGCAAAAGGAAATTAGCTATGCGGGACATGACTTCGACGCGTGGGAAGAACAAATGCGGCAGAACGTTCCGAATTGGTTGGCCTTCGATTTGCGTATGATGTTCCAAGGGTTTGTGGAGCGCGGCTTTATCGCGAACGACAATGACATCGAGGCATTGACGGAACTATTGGGTCACGCTCCTCGCAACTACCGTGACTTCGCCCGAGAGACTGCTGACGCTTGGCAAAGGAGTGGTCGCTGATCGCGGTTCGACGCGGTGTCAGACCTCATACTGCCCAACAAGACGCTCCACTTAACCGCTATTCCACTGGCGCTCTATAGTGGCAGGTGAGCTTCAGTGTTAGCTGGCGTCTTTTTATGGCGAAGGACGGCTAGAATATACCTAAATCTGATCACTTGAGGAGGAGGCAATGAAGTGTCTGAAATGTTAAACAGAGATATTTGAAGCTACATTAGGCCCTTTCAGTCCCTTGCTCAAAGTAGTCAAAAAGGGAGATACTCTCGCTGAGAAAACAGGGCTCGGGACTGTGCTGAGGCGAGCAGTTGTTTTCGCCCGACACAGTGATACGCCTCCAAAAGATGGCTTGGCAACAAAGTAAACCCAAGCGTTTGATTCAAGTCCCCGTGTACGAGTATGCCTAGATCGAACCTATACGAACGTAGAACTGGCGTTTGCTGACATTCTCATCGTCCTAACCGTTTCGTGCGTGTTAAGCACAGGGGGTCAAATGCCGTAGGAGATGAATAATGAATAGGGAGAGAATGCTACAATCAGCCACTTTCAGGATTAATACTCCGAGAGTGATTCACCAGACCATAGACGGAGAGACGATTATCATTGATTTCGACAGCGGCGCATATTTCAGCACTGATGGCGTCGGCTCAGTGATCTGGGAACAGATTGCGCAGAACGCGTCGGTGAACGACATCATCCACATGCTGACCCAGCGCTATACTGGCAACTGCGCTGACATCGAGCAAGGAGTGGAGCAGTTCTTGATCGAGTTGCAACGCGAGTCGCTCATTGCGCCGTTGGATGACGCACCATCCGTGCCCCACGCTGCTCCCGCAATACCGGATCCAAATCTGGCGGCGCGTTCCGCGTTTCAGGTGCCGTCGCTCCACAAGTATACCGATCTGCAAGACTTGTTGCTGCTCGATCCGATCCATGAAGTGGATGAACAGGGCTGGCCGATCAGGAAAGAGGACCATGACTGAGACGAGTCCGCTTGCCTTTTTCGAGGGCGTATACGACGCCTATCAACGCGCCGAGCAAACCGTCGGCGGTGCTATTGATCGCTACTACACCATTGGGGGTTATATCGTTCGCCTGCGGTTTGCGGGATCTGCACTGGTGCCGTTTATCACGCCGGCGCTGGAGCATCTGGCGGTGTCTTCCGACATCGGTGAGGCGGATTTGACCATTTGTCTGTGGGACAGCGCCTCGACGGGCACGTCAATGCCGCCGCGTCCTTGGGGATTAGATGGCTGCATCGCGCGCGGTGATGTGCGCGGCTTCAGTGATACGCGCATCCATGTTGCACTATCTGCGGATGTGGGCGCGGTGAGCACGCTGGACATTACAGAAAACCTGGGAGTGTATTGGATTCGAGATGCTTGCCATGTTCCGACTTACGAGCGGGGCGCTCCCCTGCGTGCCATCCTCCACTGGTGGATGCGCCAACACGGGCGTTTGTTAGTCCATGCCGGGGCGGTTGGGCATTTGAAAGATGGGGTTCTGTTGGCAGGGTCGGGAGGTAGTGGCAAATCAACCACCGCCTTAGCTGCTCTCGTAGGAGGATGGCGCTATGTCGGCGACGACTATTGCTTGTTGGTCCCTAATGGCGTGCCGTATGTCTATAGCCTCTACAACTCTGCCAAACTGAATGCTGTCCACCTTGAGAATTTCCCGACCTTGCTATCTGCCATTAGCAACCCTGAAGAACTCGCCAGTGAAAAAGCGCTTCTTTACCTCTATCAGTATCAGCCGAGCAGTTTGATCGCGGGTTTGCCTGTGCGGGTGATTTTACTGACACGGGTCACCGGGCGTCCTGAAACTACTTTGACCCTGGCTACACCGATCGCCGCACTGCGAGCCTTCGCTCCGAGTTCGCTCTTTCTATTCCCAGGCACAGGACAGTTCGAATTCCTTGCCCTTGCCGATTTGGTCAGACAAATTCCCTGTTATCATCTTGAACTGGGGACAGAACTGGAGCGGATATCGGAAACCATGATGAAAATGCTACTCCAATGACTGCGCCACTCGTCAGCGTGGTTGTGCCAATCTACAATAGCGCGCGCTATCTGGGGGAAGCAATTGAAAGTGTATTGGCACAGACCTATCGTCCCATCGAGATTATCGTCGTGGACGATGGCTCAACGGATGAGAGCGCGCGTGTGGCCCAATGGTATCCGGTGCGCTATTACCGTCAGCCGCACAGTGGTCCAGGCGCGGCGCGCAATCGTGGCATCATGGAGGCGCATGGCGAATTCCTCGCGTTTCTTGACGCGGACGATGTGTGGATGCCGGAGAAACTGGAGGTGCAGGTTGGCTATTTGATCGAACATCCCGACGTGCAATACACCACCACGCGAATCGAATTCTTTCTAGAACCCGGCTGCCCCTTTCCCGCTACGCTCCTCCGGCAAGAGATCCTGGAGGGCGACTGGTCGGTCCGTCTTATACAGACCCTCGTTGCGCGACGGCAAGTGTTTAACCACGTTGGGATATTCGACCCGCAGATGAGCACAGCGGAAGATGTCGATTGGTTCGCCCGCGCGAATGATCTTGGCACGCCAATGGCAGTGATTGATCGGGTGCTATTACTGAAGCGCATTCACGACAGGAACACCTCGGTTAACATGGCGGAGAATATGCAAAATGTGTTTATTGCATTGAGACGTTCAGTGGCGCGCAAGCGTGAATTGAAGAAGGAAGGTTAGGCGCATGAAGGCGGTTATTCCTGAGAGAGTAGTCGCCGCAATCATTCTGCTAGAACGATTGCTGCAAAGGCTCAAGAGGCACATCCTAGTGCATCCTTTTACGGCTGACTATACCGCACAGGCAATACCGGTCTGGAGGAAATGTCTGGGTGATCTCAAAGGAAAAGCCTACGTGCGTCTCCTTGAAATTGGTAGTTACGAAGGGCGTTCGGCACTTTGGTTCCTGGAGAACACTCTTACCCATCCTACCTGCTTGATCATCTGTGTAGATATCTTTCGGTCTCGAAGAGCCGAAAGTCGGTTCGATCACAATATCCAGGTCTCGGGGCGGACGTCTCAAGTCATCAAGATAATAGGTAGGTCACAAGGCGTCCTACCACTGCTGCGTGAGAACAGTTACGATATCATCTATATAGATGGGAGTCATTGTGTCGCCGATGTAGGGACTGACGCCCGGTTAGTCTGGGCTTTGCTTCAACCAGACAGCATCTTAATCTTTGATCATTATATGTGGGAACCTGAAAAGCCTCTTTTTGGAGCGTCCGACAATCGCAATCGACCAGTTCTTGAACGAGTTCCATTCTCACATCGAGATATTACAAAGGCTACATGGTGGCTGTTCGAAAAATTACTGATAAGGCAAGCCGGTCTTCTGCTTAAGGATTATAAAGATGAGCACTCTTCCAGTTACCAACACTCATTAGGAGATGACTGCATCACTGGTCAGCGTCATTATCCCGGTCTATAACGGTGAGCGTTACCTGTCTGAAGCGATAAAGAGCGTGCTGGCGCAGACCTATCGTCCCATCGAGATTATCGTCGTGGACGATGGCTCGACGGATGAGAGCGCGCGTGTGGCACAGCAATTCCCAGTGCGCTATTGCTTTCAGCTGCACCAGGGACCGGGTGCGGCGCGCAATCACGGCGTCGAGCAGGCGCGCGGCGAGTTTCTTGCGTTTCTCGATGCGGACGATGTGTGGATGCCAGAGAAACTCACGCGACAAATGACAACCCTCGCGGCTCGGCCAGAACTGGACGCGGTGTTTGGACAGTTCGAGCAATTCAGCAGTACCGATGCCGGTGTTGCTGCCCAGTCTGCCCGATTTGTAGGAATGACATTGAACGGCTTGCACATCAGCGCGATGCTGATTCGCCGGGCGGCATTTATGCGTGTTGGGCTGTTTGCGACGCATTGGCATGTTGGTCAGTTTGTTGATTGGTATGCTCGGGCCCAAGAAGCAGCCCTCGAAATCGTTATACTGCCCAACGTGGTGATGCGTAGAAGAGTTCACACCAATAACTTGACAATTCGCTGCCGCGAGATGGTCATGGGCGAGTTCACCCAAATTCTCAAAGCCGCACTGGACCGGCGCCGGGCCAGATGAACTTGACATTAAGCCAATAACATTTTTGGAGGTTTCCCATGAAGACGATTCGTCATCTGATCTTAGCACCGTTGAAGAAGCCTGTGAAGAGGCTCGTGTCTCCCCGGGGTAATGGAGGCGTGCATGATATGTTCGCCTTTGCCTTCTGGGAGGTCTATGCCAGGCTGCAGGGGGCGCGAACGAGGCTCAAGGCACGCATGCCGCTTGCTCCAAGCCATCAGAAGCCGTTGTGTCTGCTGAAAAGTGCTGCTGAGTATACCGGCGACTTTTTCCTAGAGCATATTCGGTCGGCTCTATTGCCGTTCTGGGAACGACATTCTCCTGACCGGCGCTACGGCGGTTTTATCACGCACCTCGATCGCCAGGGGCAGGTCTACAAGGATGATCTGAAAGCGACCGCCATGCAGGGGCGTATGGTCTGCGCTTTCTCTATAGGCTACGAATTGTTCCGTTCTCCCACCTATCTCGAACTGGCGAGGGAAGGAGTCAGGTTTCTCATCGAAAACATGTGGGACAAACAACGCGGGGGGTGGTACAAAAGCGTCTATCGGAATGGACGTGTTAGAGAGCCTGATAAGAACTCATTCCAACAGGCGTACGTGCTATTGGGTTTGGTAGAGTACCACCGTGTCACACAAGACCAGACGGCACTTGACTATGCGGTACGAACCTATCGTCTGTTAGAGCAGCGGGTTTGGGACAAAAATCATCTGGGTTATTACGAAAGCTGCCAGTCGGATTGGAAGGTGAAATCGGATGCCAAGATGAGCTACATTCAGTTGGTTATGCTGACCGCCATCATGGCTTTGCACGAGGCAACCAAGGAAGCTGCCTACCTGGAGCGAGCCCGGCAGATTGCCGATGTAATTGTCTTGCAAATGGTGGATCGTAAATATGGCTGTGTCCTTGAACGATTCCATACGAACTGGGTCTACGACCCAATGTCCGTCCGTGGCCAAGCCTTAATCGGGCACAATTCGAAGGCGGCTTGGCTGTTGCTCAGAATGCATCAGGTTACTGGGGTTCCAGAATATTACACCACGGCAGAGCGTATCCTGGATTTTACTTTGCGCCACGGCTGGGACGCACAGCATGGGGGCTTTTATCAATATGTGTATCGGAACGGGATTCTTGCCAGCACTGAGAAACCCTGGTGGACGCAAGGCGAAGGGATGCAAGCGCTGGTGCTCATGTATGCACTGAGTGGGCAGCGCCGCTACATTGACTACTTCAAGCAACTGGCCGATTTCACCTTCGGGCACTTTTTTGACCCTGAGTGGGGTGAGTGGTTCACCGCCTGCCAGGCGGATGGGAGGGTGATAGATGATCACAAAGGGGGAACTTGGAAAGCCGCTTATGACACGGTGCGGGCTTGCTACGAAGCCTATCGCTGCCTCCTCAGTGAAAATAGACACGTGTGACCGAGTCAAAGGCCAAGAGGTTGTTGGTATGCCCATGCCCAATTTCCTGATCATTGGCGCAACCAAGAGTGGCACTACAGCCCTGGATCGTGCGCTTAAACAGCACCCGCAAATTTACATGAGTCCGGTCAAGGAACCACGTTTCTTCGCCTTCAACGGAGAGAGGCTAAATTTCTGCGGACCTGGCGACGAACGATTCTTCAATAGTAGTACAATCTTCAAGCTCGAAGATCATGCCGAATTGTTCCGCGGAGCCCGTGATCATCACATCGCCATCGGTGAAAGCCTCTCCGGTATATCTTACGGTGGGTGAGGCATATGTGGAGCGTATCCGACTGTACGTTCCTCACGCCCGGTTGATTGCCGTGCTGAGACACCCTGTTGATCGAGCGTATTCGTCGTATCTGATGATGGTCCAGTTAGGGCGCGAGCATCTTTTTTTCGCCCAGGCGCTCGATGCCGAAGAAGAATGCCAGCAAATGAATTGGTCTTGTGGCTGGCGATATAGAGCGAATGGCTTTTATTACTGTCTCCTTCAACCCTACTTGGAACGCTTCCCACGCGAGCAGATTCGCATCTATCTCTACGACGATTGGGACATGAAGCCATTGAAGGTTCTCCTGGACATCTTCCGCTTTCTGCAGGTGGGCGATACTTTTGTTCCAAAATCGGTATTGGCATCGGCGCGGCGTTGGTCTGGCTGAATCCAACGCTGATGTTGGTCCTCTCGCTCGCTGTGCCGCTACTAATAGTAATCAACCGCTATTCACTGCAGGCGCTTTGGCGGCAAATTGACCGACGCGTGAAAGCCCTCAAGGCTTACAGCCGTGGCACACTCGCCGTCTTGCAATTGATCACGCTGACACGCGTACAAACCGCCGAAGAGCAAGAGACCCCACATCAAACTATCCAGATCGAAGCGCTCAAGCGTGGGACCGAAGCATTGTCTCGCCAGCAAGCATGGTATCAAGCCGTCCAGAATGCCATGCTGCTGGGTGTGGTCGGCGTTCTCCTCATTATCGGCGGCAGTCAGGTTGCCGCCGGACACATTTCGCTGGGCAACCTACTTGCCTTCAACGTGATTCTGCTCGCGTTGCGGCGTTACTCACAAGATGCTCTCGGTGCCGTGCCCGCGTTCGTAGACGGCTATCAGGCGCTCGGGTCATTGCAACAACTAATCACTCACACTCCGCCCGAGCCATACTCCGGCACACGTCGCCATTGTATGCGTGGCGCCATTACCCTGCACGATGTGACATTTGGCCACGCCGATCATGCTCCTGTCTTGCGTGGTGTCAACCTGACTCTTGCACCCCATACATTCACCGCGCTCGTGGGGCCAAATGGCTCTGGTAAGACAACCTTCGTCAATCTGCTGCTTGGGTTGTATCGGCCGCAGCAGAGCTCCCTTTTCGCCGATAAGCACCCGCACGACGAACTGGATATACGGTATCTGCGGCACCAGATCGGCGTACTACCGCAAGACCCTTTTCTGTTCGATGGAACAGAGGGAAACTTTGTAAAGCACCTGGAAGTACCTAAGGGAAAAAGGATGTCTAATCAAAGCGCAGAAGGTCCAGGTAGATGTCCAGGCACGCTTTGGCGTTAAATACGCAGGGGATTGAAAGTTTTTTGCATGCTGATTGAGACTGGCCCTATGCGGCCTGACTGTAGGGGTGGATGATCATCCACCCGTACCAGGCGGTGGGCCCATCCCTTCCAGCCTGGGCTGGAAGGTGTTTAAAAATTTATATATGTCGAAAGCCTTTTTGTTCTTTAACATAAAGTAGACGGTTCTACAACAATTTAATAGGTGTCACTTTTTCTGTCTGAACACTCTCCCATCCTCCCTCCAGGGGGGATTCAGCAGCAGCAACCCTATGTCAGTCCCCCTGGAGGGAGGATGGGGGTGTTTCTTTTTCCACCTACTAAAGGGATACAGATACAAAAAAGAGGTTTTTTCTTGACAATATTTGTTTCATAAAATAGAGTCATTTCTGTCATGATATCCTACTATGACCTTTGATGGTTTAGCGAAACTTATAAAATAGTTCATCGTACTTCATTATATAGAGGTAATATCTGTTGGGGTATTTTCCGGTTCCAATATCCCCACAGATAGGAGCGGAATTGTCCAGTTGGTTAGAGAAGTTAAAGAAAAACCACGACTTAGAGGGTATGAGCAAACCGGAAAGGTAGACCCAAGATAAAGGATAGTGAAAACAAAAAAGGACCCTTGGGCTGTGTAGGGTTTGGATTAACTGGAGAAATACTCCTAAAGTAGGGTAAAGTTGAGGAAGGATCTGGATATTACGCCGGGTTTGGGGTCTATTTGATATTAGCTCGTAAGGGACACCGTAATGAGCCAAGCCGCATTTGTTCTGCATATCGCACTGGGGGCGGAGATAAGGTCCCTGAGGTACTTCGTGTGGATGAGATTATTTGCTATGGTTGCCACAACGGGTGCATTTATACTACCCCGCTGGTTGTTAGAAAGAGAGCCTCACAAGTCGGGGTTTGACCCCTTTTGGGCTGAATTGGGCGGTAAGGGACGAAGGAAAGAAAGAGCGAACTTTAATCGAGGAGAATGGAGATGAAAACGATTTCCCGACGGGCTATGACGATGGTGTTGGCGCTGTCTTTGATGAGGGGATGGGATGCGGGAAAATTGGCTCATAATCGGCTCATAAGATGAAAAGATGAAATGGGAGCGCTGCTTTGCAATCGCTTTGATGCTGGGCATGCTGCTGGTGTTCAGCTTCGCCTCAGCTGCGCAGATTTATTCTGATCCACAGAACCGGTTTCGTGTCGAAGTGCCACCGGGATGGACCGTTACACCGCTGAATGCCGACTCTGTATCATTCGTTCACGGTAGTTCGTATCTCACCATACTCATCTCCCACGGATCCTCTGATCCAGCCAGCCTGATCGTCTCTTTAGCTGGACAAATAGGACGGCAATGGCGCGAGTTGACCGAAACAGGCCGCTCAGGCGCAGTTCTGGCCGGCTTAAACGGCGTATCGGTCGCCTATTCGGGAATCAATCCGAAGGGCATGGAAGCCTATCTTACGTTGTCCGGTGTAGCCAGCGGCGATCACACATTTGTCTTGATTCAGTCCGCGCCCAAAGCGGAACTTGCTTTGGTCAGAAGCGCGTTCGATCAAATGCAGCGCAGCTTTACGATTGGCAGGATAGAAGCTGCAGAGGTACCGGTTAAGTCCACGCCGTCTGAAAAAGCCACACCGGCAGTTCCCTTGACGCCGACGCGATCTGCCAATGGTGAATTCACGGTCTATCTGCCGGTTGACTGGTCGATTAACTCTTCCTCCCAAGGCGACGTCTTCATAATGGCGCCCTCTGGAAAGACTCAGCCGTCGATTATTGTGTTGATCGTCAGTGTTTCTGACCTCCGTTATCAGGCCAGAATTGCCAGTTGCTCGCAAGGGTTTAATCCGTTCGGCAATATCCTCATGCAATGCGTGATTCCGTCCGTCCAGATGCAGCTTCAGGATTCTTCCCGATCATGGTCGCCCGGGGAAAGCTTACAGCTTGTGATCGAACGGCTCCAGCAATCCCACTGGCAGGGCCTTTCCTTTGGCCACCCGGACTTGATCCCAATCTCTGCGTCCCAGGCTTTTTATCAAGTCCTCAGCTCAAGTCCAATGGGCCCGCTGGATTACTGGGGCACTATTACCATGTACCATCTGCCGAATCCGATACTAGGGCCAGGGAAGGTGACGAGTCTCGCGTTAATCGCCGGCTGTTCGGTGCCAGCCAGTCAAGCTGAGAGCTGGCGCGATCTCTGCGCTGGCGTAATTCACTCTGTGCGGCCCACTCCGGGTTGGGGCAGCCGTTTCGCCACAGCTCTTGTCGGCATTTACGCACAGGAAGCCGACATTTTGATCAAGATGGGCCAGACAATCGTGAAGGGCGCCAAGGTACAGCAACAGCTCATTGACAGTGCCGGGCGGGCTGTACAGCAAATGCAGTTAGAGGCCTTCGAGCGGCGGCAGGAGGCGATGGTCCACGATGCACGCCACTGGGTAGCTGCATTGGCTGGCGAGGAACTGGTGCGCGATCCCGAAACCGGCAAAGTTTACCCGGTTCCGTACGGATATCAGACCTATTGCATCGATGACAATTCACTAGACCCCACCATTTTGCTTGGAAACGATATTTACCCCGGCATGTGGGTCGGAAATCATGTCTGCAAGCGAAGATTGCCCGTTGAGAATTAAATCCGACCGTGAACATGATGGAATCCTGGGAGTTGAATTACACACTAACAACAGAGGATTACGTCCGTTTCTCGATTTACACCTGGGCGCACTCCCCATACTTCCGTCAGCGGCGCTGGTCCTTGCGGCTCGGATTAGCAAGCTGGGTACTGATTGTTGGCACTCTTGTAAATCCGAAGCTATGGCTGAACTTTACCTTGGCGCTGCCCATACTTTTGCTTTCGCTCGTCATGGCCATATTAGCCGTACCACTTGGATGCTGGTCGCTGAGGCGATCCATACTGCGGCGCGTCCGGGATGGTACGTTCAGGAACATCTTGGGTCCGACGCACGCCCTGATCGATTCCGCCGGACTTCAGTTCAGCAATGCGGCCGGACAATCATCCATCACGCCCTGGCAAGCGGTCGTAGACGTCGCGAACGATCTGCATGCTGCATACGTCTATATAACATCATTACAGGCTTTCATTTTGCCCCGCCGCGCTTTCCCAGATCCACAAAGCTTTGACCGTTTCCTGAAACAGGTCGCCGTTTTCCGGGCTACGCAATCATAGCGCAAAGATGTACCATATCATGCGCTGCTCCGGTGGGGCTGCGAAAGGAGGTATGACTATGAAATCCACTGACACATCTAAGCGAACAGGTCTATTCCCTGCACTAAAAATCTTTTTAGTCACATCTTTCATATTTAGTTTCATATCTCATACGCAGGCTGCCGAGCAGATATCATGTTCGAATACTGATCCCGACACTATAATATGCCGCATTGATCAGCTGAATGTTAGGCAATGAATGACGGAGTATCGGAACATTTAATTCCAGCAAGGGGATTTAGCAACAGTTGATGCCGGTGGTTGCGTGCAGACCGGGGACACCGGAAGGACTCCAATTTATGGAGAGATGTGCGTTCAATGGGAGCGCCACTGAGAGTTGTTCAAGATCTGTAAGCTTACCATTGTGCAACCCACGTGAAGAGCAGGCTGTGTTATGTGCTGTCGCCGGTTGTTTGGTATGCACGTAAGCGGTCCATCGTAACTCTAAAGCGGTCAACCTCTGATGCCGGGTCGTTAGATGTCTCATGTATACCGCTTGAGTTCGCCATCACAACAAACTGAAAGGGATAAACAATGATCATGTGGAGTGGTTTCGGTTTTCTCGTTGTCGTCTTTGTTTTTGGAGCGGCATTACTTTGCAATTACGTGTTCGATGCTTTATGGGGTAAAGGATATTATTTGGCTCATAAGTGGACCATTGGAGTTTGCCCTATTGATCGCGGCAGCTTTGTCTTGGGTTGTGGGTAATCTATTGCGCAAGCGCACAGCCCAGACAGTTATTGATAAGGTGACAGGAAAGGAGAGGGTTCTCGACCGGGCAACACACCGGCTGTTTTTCATTCCGATGCACTTCTGGGGGGTAATTCTCGGAGTCATAGGCGTCATGTTGTGCATTATGGAGTTCATCCAGTGAGAGTGGGTTCACAACCTACTTCCGAGCTTTGCGATCACCCTAGCGTGAGCGAATGGTCATGGCCAACACCAACCATTATGTTATGGAAAGCCTCCCCTTGCTCTAAGGGTAATTAGTGCAAGGCGGCTTGAGGGCTATCAAAGGCAGGCTACCTGACTGACCCTGGGACCGATCAGGGTGGCGCAGGCGACTTTGTGCGTGAAGAAGTATACCAGCCGCTCAGAGGCATAGCGTTAGACACGCGGGAGGTGCTACGAAATGGCGCGAAGAGGGAAGAACAATGATAAGCAGTATATCGAGAGTGGCACCACCCGTCGTGGGGAAATATAAGACCGAAGCGTCAATGCCAGAGAATGTCTAACCATCGGCCGGCGGAGAAATATACCTCTTTTTAGCCTGTCCGTTATATGGGAAAAGGAGGTCATATCCCGAAGCCTCGGGAGAGGGGCCTGGGGTGAGGGCAGAATAGCTTATTCAAATTTAACTTTACAAAATTTTAACTTTACAAAATAGCAGATCCTTTTGAAGAAAGTCTTTACAGGCACCTCATCCATACCCCCTCTATGGAATCAGTCACTTCCTTCCTCGTTATTCCTTCTGAGCTGATACCCATTTACTATGAAGAGGTGGTATAATTAAAGAGTGATCTTTGTGATAGCCCTTAAGCAGAGCAACCAGAAAGGTTACTCCTGGGGTTTAGGCAGTATTTTAATTATTCAGGGATGAGCAAATAAGAAATAAAGGAGGAAATACCCATGAACGGAATATCGAGAAGACAGGATGAAGAGAACCTGGTCCAGATTCCGGTAGGCCCGGTTACCCTTTCAGGGAATCTAGAGGGGCTCGGAGGTACGCGAGGGATTGTGGTATTCGCGCATGGGAGTGGGAGTAGTCGGCATAGTCCTCGAAACCGATACGTTGCACGGGTGCTTCGCGAGGCCGGGCTTGCGACTTTACTCATGGACCTTCTCACCTCAGAAGAGGAAGTAGTGGATATGCAGCTTCGACATCTCCGGTTTAATATCAAGCTGCTGGCTGAGCGGCTTGTGGGTGCCACAGACTGGCTCAGGCAGAACCCAGAGACCCAAAACCTCAGAATTGGCTACTTTGGTGCCAGTACCGGTGCGGCGGCTGCACTGGTTGCTGCGGCAGAACGTCCGAAGGTTGTAGGAGCAGTTGTCTCACGGGGTGGACGCCCGGATCTGGCAGAGTCCTTTCTGCCTCGGGTCCAGGCCCCCACGCTTCTCATCGTGGGTGGAGAAGATACCCTGGTGATCGATCTGAACCGGGCGGCACTGGCACAGCTCCGCACGGAAAAGAAACTGGAGGTCATCCCCGGAGCGACGCACCTTTTCGAAGAACCCGGTGCGCTGGAAGAAGTCGCGCGGCTTGCAACCGACTGGTTCGTACACTACCTCCTATCAGACCCTGGACAGGACCTGCAGGGATAAAAAGAATAACCCGGCCGGCTTTTCGGATTTACCTCGGAGTCTGTATAAAAAATTGTATATACTTAACCGAAAATCAGTACCCGCAGGGAATTTGCAAACTCGATTATACAATTTTTGGATACCTCAGAAAGAAGCTACCCACCTTTTGTTCTTGACAACTCTTATAAAGGGTTGTTAGATAAAGGCATCCGCAAAGGGTCGTTACTAAAACAACCGTAAAACTTTGTCAGGTTGAAAGTAGTTAACCTCGTCGATTTCAGATTACTGCAAGGTGTCAGGCCCTCTCGCTTTTATGGGACCCATAATTCCGACAGTTCGACTCTATTCGCCGGGGTAACCATTTTATACAATGCTTTCACAACGAATCTGATAGGAGAAGGTAAGGAATTGTAAGGCTCCTAACTTATAGACCTATCTGTGTTACAGGAAAAGGATATGGCCGATACGACCAGACAGGAGGAGAAACCATCCTCTCAGTTAGAAGGATCAACCGACAGGCGTAGTTGGCAGAAGGCCCGAAAGTGGTTTATCTCCGTACTCATTATCTTTGTTTTCTCTGCCTTCACAGAAAAGATAGTGGATCTTCTATCGCCTGAATTCCGGGAGAAGCTGCGAAATCTTAATGACTCTTTTGTCAGGGGTGTCGAACAGGTGGATCCCTTTAAATTGTCAAGATTATTTTATAGATGCATCTGGAATGGGCCGCCCAGTGGAGACGTTCAGGAGATATATGATCGGCTTCTACCGTCGAAACTTAAACCCCCCATATTGCCTGGATTTAAGCCACTATCCCGACCGTGGGCAAAAGAGGGGTATATAACAAGGGTCATGGATGCGGGGATCTATACCGGTGAGATTGTCATTGCCGGGGGTATGGTCAGTATAGCAATGGCGATCATTGCTCTTACCTTAGGGGTACTTATGTTGGTAGGCGCCGACATAAAATCACCCCTTGTATATGTACTATTGGCGCCTATTATTGGAGGGTGTTTTCTGTGGGTGCTTCTCCTGATTATGCGCCTTGCAGGGCTTTTGTTCGGTTGGTTGTTGGAAACTGCCCAATTGGCTTCGGCAATCAGTACCACCATACCTTTCTTTAAATTGGTCGTCTTGGCGGTGGTTAAGGAAAGAGAGCATCATATCACCAGTAAGGTGATGGAGCGGATAAAAGGAGAACCTTAAGTTAAGGAAAATGTGTGAAACAGTAAGGACCCGACAACAGAAGATTTAAAAGGGTATCGGTTTTGGAAGGTTTTTAAGGAAAATGTGTGAAACAGTAAGGACCCGACAACTCCCCGGAGGGGGGTGCAGGGAGTAGTACTTTTCTTATTAACTTGCTTGATGCCCTTGGGCGCTCCAATTTAAGTTCGTGCTTGCTTAACTCGGGCATCAGGAAGCCGAATTCATTTTGCTTACCAAAGCTCATGTGAGGAGGTCTTGCCCATGTCATTTTGGTCAACCTATTTGGCCGTTGTTGCAGGTATCGTGATCAGTGTCATCTATCCCATATTGCGGCAGGCCCTACCTAGACCTAGAGCCGGGGTGGCCGGAGTACCGGGATTCTTATCCCGTGCCTGGGATGCCAGCAAGCCCTATATCGTAACCCTTATCTTTGCCTTCGTTACGGCCCCTCTCATTATGGCCTTTCTAAATGATAAACTGGATAGCTGGCCGGCAGCTTTGTTAGCCGGCTTCGCCTGGGAGGCAACCATTGAGAAGGTAAAAGAAGGGTAGGTAGCTTAGGGAGAAGATGGAAGGAGATGCTCCGCTTGAAAAAATTCTGATTAGGAACCTGAGAAATTACTGAATAACCTGTTTATCGAAATCAAAAAGGAGTTTAAAATATAAAGTATGAAAAAGATGGATCCCATCTCCTGGTTATCCTTTCTTGAGGAGATTGCAGATCGTGCGGACGAGATTGCCCTTCGTCTCTTTCGAGCGCAGAATCTCCGTGTTGAGGAAAAAGTTGATCTGAGTCCCGTAACCGAAGCAGATCGTACGATTGAGGAAATAGCCCAGAACCTCTTGCGAAAACATCATCCGGATCTGGGCATCTGGGGCGAAGAATACGGAGAACAGGCCGGATCGGGAAACCTACGCCTGATCATTGACCCCATTGATGGTACCCGGAATTTCGTTCGGGGTATTCCCATATTTGCGACCCTACTTGCTATCGAAGAAGACGGTGAAGTTATTGCCGGTTTGGTGACTGCACCGGCTTTACAGGCACGATGGAGGGCCGCACGAGGTTACGGGGCTTATTGTGGAAAACGCCGACTTTACGTTTCCCAAATCCAGGATCTTCAGAAAGCTCACCTCTTTCACGGAACCCTGGGCGGCTCGGGAGAATCTTTACCTCCAAGGAGTATTTTCACTTTGATGCGCCAGGTGCAGAGGACCCGGGGATTTGGAGACTTTTATCAGCATATGCTTGTGGCAGAAGGTGCCGGTGAAGTGGCCATCGATCCGGCTGTAAAGCCCTGGGATATTGCTCCCCTGCAGGTGATCGTAGAAGAGGCAGGGGGTCAGGCAACAACCTTAGCGGGTCAGCGGTCTATCTACGGTGGAAGTCTGGTCAGCTCCAATGGTCTACTCCATGGAAAGGTTCTCTCAATCCTGGCAGACCCTCATCAACCTCATTTAGAAGAATAGGAAAGGAAGAGGAAAGGTAAAAGAGATGAATCCATCCTTACCACCCCTGTCGGGGATCCGGGTTCTCGATTTTAGTACCTTGCTACCAGGACCTTTAGCTTCTTTAATTCTCGCCGAAGCAGGGGCGGAAGTGATCAAAGTGGAACGTCCCCCCCAGGGGGATGAATTGCGTTCTTATCTACCCAGGTTCGGGAAGGATAGCGTCCATTTTGCCCTCCTGAACCGGGGGAAGCGAAGTATCTCCCTGGATTTAAAGGATCCGGGAGCCCTGGACTCCCTCAAACCTCTCATCCAAACCGCCGATATCCTTTTGGAACAATTTCGACCCGGCGTGATGGATCGGCTTGGATTGGGATATGAAGCGGTAAAAAAGATCAATCCCAAGATTATTTATTGCTCTCTGACCGGATACGGACAGAAAGGTCCTCGGGCCTCTACAGCGGGACATGATCTCAATTACCTGGCAGAAACAGGTCTTTTAAGTCTGGGAGCTACCCCTAACGGAGTTCCTGTGATGCCCCCCACCTTGATCGCAGATATTGGCGGCGGTTCTTATCCCGTGGTGATTAACATCCTGTTGGCCCTCCTCCGACGGAATCGCACCGGAGAAGGATGTTACCTGGATATGGCCATGTCCGATAACCTCTTTACCTTCATGTTCTGGGCTATAGGGAGTGGCTTTGCTGCCCATCAGTGGCCTCAACCCGGGAAGGGGTTGTTCACCGGGGGTTCCCCGAGATATCAGATCTATCCAACCAAAGATGGTCAATTCCTGGCTGCAGCCCCCCTGGAAAATAAGTTCTGGAATAACTTTTGTGAACTGATAGGACTCGCCGAGGAATTTCGAGATGATTCGAAATCCCCAGAAAGAACCCTCACCGAGGTCGCCCAAATCATCCAATCCCGTACCGCCCAGGAGTGGGAACAGATATTCTCCGGTCAGGATGTATGCTGTAATATCGTAACAACCCTTCCAAAAGCTCTGGAATCTGAACATTTCCGTGCACGGGGTCTGTTGGATCGTCAACTATTGAACCATGCCGGAGAGGCTATCCCGGCCCTACCTGTACCCGTTGCTTCTAACTTTCTAAAAAAAGAACCTGCAGCTACCTATCCGGGTCTGGGAGCCGATAACAGCTTAATTCAAGAATCATCACCCCAGTAGGGCAGAACGGCAGTTTTCCGGTATGTTGGAAATTCTTTTACCCTCCCTCCACCTCGTGTAAAACTCTGAAAGTCAAATTAATCCGAGGTCTGGTGATCCCTGCTTTTTTAGGAATCCGATGCTGCCAATAATGTTGGGTTGGACCCTGCATGAGTAAGAAACTTCCGTGTTTTAATTCCAATTCAAACTTTATCCCTCGGGTTTTATGCCGGAGCTGAAAAACTCTGGTTGCTCCAAAACTTACAGAGCCGATGATGGGGTTCTTCCCCAAGATGGATTCGTCGTCGCTGTGCCAGCCTACTCCGTCTCTTCCGTCCCTATAAAGGTTCACCAGGACATTGGTAAAATGAACTCCGGCAAGTTCATCGATACGGCTTTTGATGAAAAGAAGGTCAGGAGTCCAATCCAGGGGAATCAACGTCATACCCGAATACTTGTAGATTTTACTCTCGCCGGTTTCTCCGTACCAGGCCTGTAATCGTGGAATCAGAGCCTTCTTCCCGAAGAAAGTTCCTTCTCCTTGTTGCCAGTCTATGTGCTTCAGCAAGGAGTCAAAGAGTCGATCACTCTCTTCCTTTGAAAAGAGAGCTTCGTAATAATGTAACTCGGCTTCGGGTAAGAGGATCGTTTGACTCGGTGCCACACTCTCTTTCAAGAAAGAATAAAGAAGTCAGAATAGGGTCAGGAACTCCTCCCAATGGGGATAGCCCAGTCAAGGCCGGGTAGCTTCCCTGTTCATTCTGACTTCTGGATTCTGACTTTCGGTCAGAAGGGAATATCTTCTTCGGTCCCTCCCACCGGAGGTACTTCAGATCCCGATGATATCCCCGTATTGTATACATCTGCAGGATGCGGAGGTTCTTCAACCCGAGGTGAGTAGCTATCCCCTCGACCCCCCAGCATGATCATGTCCCGGACGATGATTTCCGTGGTCCACCGCTTAATACCATCTTTGTCCTCCCATTCCCGGGTTTGTAAACGACCCTCGATATAAACCCGACTTCCTTTGGATAAATACTCCCCGGCAATTTCGGCGTGCCGATCCCAGGCTATAACCCGATGCCACTCGGTACGCTCCTGCCATTGACTGGTCTCTTTGTCCTGCCAGGACTCGTTGGTCGCCACGGCCAGGGTTGCAACAGCCGTACCGTTCGGGGTATATCGCAACTCCGGGTCCCGTCCCAGTCGACCAATAATTAAGACCTTATTTAAACTTTTTTCAGGTCGTCTTTCACGTTGCTCCATCATAAATGCCCTCCATGTTATAGGGTAGTTGACATAGAATAAGCTTTCCCAGCATACAAACAACTCCCCTAACCCGTCAAGTAGAATCTGATAGGGTTCAAAGAACTTTACCTTGTAAAGAATTTCTAAGCCTTCTTATTCAAAAGCTTACAGGGAATCGGAAAACTTGTCAAGGGAAAAGGAGAATATTAAGCGAAAAAACATTGGAAGATTTTTATTGATTTTTTCCCTGAACTCGTCTATTATTCTCTACCACAATTCCTAAGATAGAATACTTTCTCAAAAAATTTTCTTGACCTCTATTCGCCTTTTATTTACCCTTTACACATGATACCTTATGCCCAAATAGCTATTCCCTTACCGGTTTATCAAACCTTTACCTATAAAATTCCGGAGAGTCTTCAGGAAGAAATTGCCATCGGTAAAAGGGTTCTGGTCCCTTTTGGAAATCGACAGATTACCGGATACCTGGTCAATCTGATTCCTTCTTTAGATCCTAATCTCATAGATCTGGCCGGTTTGAAGGAAATTACCGATGTTTTGGATACGGAACCCATTTTGAATGGGAATCTTTTGAAATTAACAGAATGGATGGCCGATTATTATCTCTGCTCCTGGGGAGAGGCTATTAAGGCAACCCTCCCTGCCGGATTGGAAAGCTTAGAGGTCTCCATGGTCAGACTTAACCTTTCAGGAGAACCACCCCATCAGTCCCCATCTTTAACTCAGGAAGGGATAACCCCTGCACAACGTAAACTCCTGGAATTCCTTCAAAGGGAAGAAGAGGTTCCTTTACCCAGGCTAAAGAAAAAACTGGGCAAAAAAGGCCTCTACTCTACTCTCCATGCCCTGGAAAAGCGCGGGCTTATTGAGATAGAGCGTGTTATCCAAACCAAAATTAAACCTAAAGTTGCCAAATATGTACGACTTCTTCAAGAGCCATCCCAGATAGCAGAATCCGTGAATGCTTTAAAGACCCGGGCTCCTCATCAAGCCGCAGTACTGACCTTTTTAATGAAAATATACCCCCAGGATATTGCTTTAACCGAGTTAGGAGATAAACTGGGATTCGAGCCCTACCAGGTCGTGAGGTCTTTAGAGAAAACCGGTTGGGTTGCTGCCTATTCTAAGGAGGTCTACCGGAATCCCTTTGAACATATTTCCTATCAGAAAACACAACCCCTTTCCCTGGTAGAACCCCAGGTTAAAGCTCTAGAGAGGATCAAATCGGAAATTGATTCCGGAAAGTTTTCGACTATTTTATTGCATGGGGTTACCGGCAGTGGCAAAACGGAAGTTTATTTGCAGGCTATCGAGTATCTGCTCACTAAAAATCTGTCCCTGAGTTCCGGAGCCCAAAAAGAAAAACAAGATTCTCAGGAGGGGTTCTCCAGGAAGCAGGCTATCTTTCTGGTTCCAGAAATCTCTTTGACTCCGCTTTTAGTCAATCGTTTTTTATCCCGTTTTGGGGATCGTATCGCGATTCTACATAGTCGCCTCTCTGCAGGAGAGCGGGTTGATCAATGGCAAAGAATCCGAAAAGGGGAGATCGATATTGTCCTGGGAGCTCGATCGGCCATTTTTGCGCCGGTCCCCAAACTCGGGTTGGTGATTGTGGACGAGGAGCATGATCCTTCTTACAAACAGGACTCTGTTCCGCGTTATAATGGACGAGATGTGGCTATCATGCGGGCCAAGATCGAAAATGCTCCCGCCATCCTGGGAAGTGCCACTCCTTCCCTGGAAAGTTTCTATAATGCCCAACAAGGTAAATACAAAATCATCAGCCTGACCGAACGGATCGATCGGCGAGAACTTCCACGGGTTTATATTCTGGATATGAGAAAAACCCCTCAGGAATCTAGCCGGATCTTTTCCTTTGAGCTGGAGCAGGCGATTGAATCCCGTTTAAAACGAAAGGAACAAACTCTGCTCTTCTTGAACCGACGGGGATTTGCTACCTTCTTCCTGTGTCGAGAATGTGGATTTGTCTATTATTGCCCCCGTTGTAGTGTTACGTTAACTTACCACATTCCCATCGAGCGGTTACTCTGCCACTACTGCAATTTCTCCAAGGTAGCTCCCAGAGTATGTCCGGCATGTTCCGGCTCAGAAGTAGGCTACTATGGGGTAGGAACCCAGAAGGTGGAAAAGGAGGTTCGACTCCTCTTTCCCCAGGCGCGGGTGGCTCGCATGGATCGAGATACCATGACCCAAAAGGAATCCCATCGCGATGTTTTAACCCGGTTTGAGAATCGGGAGATCGATATCCTCATCGGAACCCAAATGATTGCCAAAGGCCATGACTTCCCTTATGTGACACTGGTCGGCATTATTTCGGCTGAAACGATGCTGCATCTCCCTGATTTTCGGGCCAGTGAGCGAACTTTTCAATTATTAACCCAGGTGGCCGGTCGTGCAGGACGTGGATCCCTTCCCGGAGAGGTTCTAATTCAAACCTTTACCCCTTCTCATTACGCCATTCTCACCGCACAAACCCATGACTATCTCAAGTTTTATGAAAAAGAGATCCACTTCCGTCAACAATTGAGATATCCCCCCTTCTCCCGGGTCGTCAATATCATCCTCCAGGGGACAGATAAAGATTTTACCGAAATCCTGGCTAAAAAACTGGCCGGACACCTCCGAATTCAAAAGCCCGAAGAGGTCATCCTCCTGGGTCCTACGGCGGCAGCTCTGGCTAAATTAAAGGGAAGATATCGATATCAGATTTTGCTAAAAAGTCCCAGCTCGGGAACCTTACGGACTTTTGTGGGTGAAGGGATCGAAACCTTTCGTAAGGTGGAATCGATTAAAGATGTACGTATAACCGTTGATGTGGACCCGGTAAATTTAATGTAAAGTCCGTGAGGAGAAGCTAAAAGTGAAAATCCCCCATCGACAAAGCCGGAAAGGTCTTCTACTCTATAACAAAATCCCTCTAAAAAACTGAAGTAACGCGATTCCAAGAATTCCCATGGAAAGAACCCGGATAGTCTTATATCCCATCTTCCACCGGTTCAAGTAAGAAACAGCAGGAACTAAAAAGAGGAGAATGATAATCTGTCCTGTTTCGGTTCCGATATAAAAAGCAAACAAAGAAACAAACCGATCCGATGAAGACCGATCCAAAGCTGCGAAAGCTTGGGCAGAATAAAATCCATATACAGAACCAAAGATCCCCGCCGGAATCCATCGATGGAGAGCAGGCTTTATAGATAAATTTTCAAGGGCCATATAGGCCACCCCGAAGTAGAGGAGAGAGTTTATAAATTTGGGAGTTAGATGTAAAAACAGAAGATTTTCCAGAAAGAAGGCCAGCGTGTAGGACAGGGTAAAAGCGAGGAGGGTTTTAAAAGCCTCTTTTAAGACTCCAACCGGCAGAAACAAGATCAGAAGAAATAAAAGGATATTCCCTCCGGTTAATATGCTTTGGATTCCTGACCCGATCTTCTCTTTAATACGAGTAAACCGATTTTCTTGAGGGATCTCCCCCAACATCCCTCCTTCTTCCCAGTTGTAATATTTGTCCGGTGTAAAAAGGAATTGGCGGGTCTCCCCCCTGAAAGTCATTTTGGCCAGATTCTGATGATAGAGTTCGGGGACATCTTCCAGAATTTTACAGGACATGGTGAAGTTATCGATGGGTTTTTTGCAGGTAAAGACCATATCGATCTGGATAAAAATAGGATCCTCTTCCAGTGGATGGAGGTGCTGAAGGGTCAAATTACAAGCCGATCTGCGATTCAGGATTTTAATCTTCTCTCTCAGGTAGGCAGCGGCCTTATCCAGGTTTTCATTAAGTTTGTCGGGTTCCACCTGAATTGCCGTCAAAAACTGCGTTGCAGGGACTTTTAATCGGTAGAACACCTTATCCTGTTCAATGGTCAGATAGGAATAACTGGTACTGTAAGTGTGGGCGATTACGGGAAGAGCAAGGCTGAGCAGTAGAAAAAGAAAGAATGGGAGGGTAGTGTGAGGGTGTGGAGGTGTGGGGGTGTGGGAGTATGGGGGTGTGGGAGTGTGGAGGTGTGGGGGTTTGAAAAGTAAAGTATTCATACTTCCATACTCCCATACTTACTCCCACACCCCCATACTCCCTCCCATACCCCCATACTCCCTCCCATACTCCCATACTCCCTCCCATACTCCCATACTCCCACACGCCTCCCTCTAAGATTACTGGAACTGAATATTTCCCGAATCAACTATGGTCCCGTTATACAGAAAGGACATCTGCCGTAGGGACAGATCCATATCGAAGGGGGTCAAGGCCGAGATTCCGTCTCGGACTACAACGAGGTTATAGCCGTGTAGTCTAGCCTTTCCGGCAGTATGCAAGACACAGATGTTAGAAACTGTACCGGTAATTACGACATTTTGAATCCCGTTTTGTCGGAGGAGCAGATCCATATCGGTACCGTAGAAGGCATCGTAGGTTCGTTTTTTAACAAAATAGTCTTTATCGGAGGGCTCAAAATCTGCGATCACTTGAGCGCCTTCGGTTCCCTGGATGGTATGAGGAGGCCAGATTTTGAATTCAGGATCATCCTTTCGGTGCCAGTCCTGGGTAAAAACAACCAGGGTACCTGACGATCTTGCTTTCTTCAAGAGATTCTTTATAGGTTCAATGGTTTCTTTGGTTGCAGGTACGTAGAGGGCCCCTCCTTCCCGGGCGAAATCGTTCTGCATGTCTACCACGATGACGGCTGTTTTGTCTTTTGGGAGTTCTACATTGGAGGCCACTTTTAACTCAGGAGGTTTGGCATTGAATTCGACTTTGATCTCCTGGGGATCTGGATCAAAAGCATGGTCTGCCGTGGTAATTTTACCCTTATAGAGAAAGGAGACTTCCCGGAGGGTTGCTTGCTGATCAAAATCGGTAAGGGGAGCAATGGCATCGTGGGGCAGGACGACCTCGTAGCCTCGCAAAGCTGCATCCCCGGCTGTGTTCAAAACACAAATATTCGATACGGTTCCGGTTATCACAATCCGTTTAACTCCCAACTGGCGCAGGAGCATGTCCAGATCCGTTTCAAAGAAGGCATTATAGGTCCGTTTCTTAACCGTATAATCCTTATCGGTAGGTGCAAGGTCTGCGATAACTTCTGCTCCCGGGGTTCCTTGAATGGTATGGGGTGGCCAGATCTTAAACTCTACATCGTCCGGGCGATGCCAGTCTTGGGTGTAAATAATGGGAATCCCCTTCTCACGGGCCTTAGCAATTAATTGTTTCAGTTTGGGTTTGATTTGCTCTGTAGAGGGTACATATAAAGCCCCGCCTTCCTTTGCAAAGTCATTCTGCATATCCACAATGATCAGGGCCGTTTTCTTTTGGGCCTCTTGGGTAAGGACCCAGGAACTCATTATCCCTATTGCCAGGACGACGAGTAAAAACCGGCGTATAAACTTAAAGCTTTTAATCGTTTGAATCATGCAAGTTCCTCCTCTATCCATGGGGTTGTTACTTGGGGTTGTTTACTTATAACCCCTGGTGACCTGTTTTAATTGTAGATTTGGGAGTTCGAGATGTCAAATGAAAATTAATGGGGTCAGGATCTTGCATATCACCCGGTTTTTGAGTATCATTTAAGTACTCGGTAAAATATGAATTGAATAAATTGAAAGCAATAAGGATAAATAAGCGATGGACGATGAACGATTCCTCTTTCCTTCATCTCTGATCGTTTAAGGATCATGACGAACCCTGCTTCAACCTCAACATCTATCCAGACTACAGACCTGTCACGGCTACGTCGATTAACCGCCAATGCTATTCGGGTATTGGCTATGGATAGTGTTCAAAAGGCAAATTCTGGACATCCCGGTATGCCTATGGGTATGGCTGATGCCGCTGTTGTCCTTTGGACCCAGTTCCTCTCCCATAATCCCAAAGATCCTTCCTGGCCCAATCGTGACCGTTTTGTTCTTTCTGCAGGCCATGGTTCCATGCTCCTTTACAGTCTCCTTCATCTCACCGGTTATGATCTTCCCCTCCAGCAGCTCCAGGCCTTTCGTCAATGGGGGAGTCAGACTCCGGGTCATCCCGAACATGGCCTCACGCCCGGGGTTGAAGCCACAACCGGTCCCCTTGGACAGGGGATTACCAATGCCGTGGGAATGGCCATCGCAGAACGTTGGCTTGCCAACCGGTTCAATCGGCCCGGTTTTAATATTGTGGATCACTATACCTATGTCATTGCCAGTGACGGGGATATGATGGAAGGGATTTCCCATGAGGCCGGATCTTTAGCCGGGCACCTGGGTTTAGGGAAGTTGATCGTACTATACGACGATAACGGTATCAGTATCGATGGACCCACCTGGCTGGCTTTTAGTGAAGATGTGCTGGCCCGATTTGCCGCTTATGGCTGGCATACGCAACAGGTGGACGGACATGATCCGGCTGCGGTGGAGATGGCCCTGTATGCAGCTCAAGCCGAGAAGAAACGTCCATCCTTAATTGCCTGTAAGACCCACATCGGCTTTGGAAGTCCCCACAAACAGGATACCAATAAAGCCCATGGAGAACCGTTGGGTGCAGAGGAAGTCCGTTTGGCCAAGCAACGTTTGGGCTGGCCCCTGGACCCTCCATTCTATGTCCCTCCAGAAGTTTACGAATTCATGCGGGAAACAGGTGCTGCCGGGGCAGCCAAACAAGCCCAGTGGAAAGCTCTGTTTACTCGGTATGCAGAGACTTATCCGGATTTGGCGGCGGCTTTTCAAAGTTTCATGAGTAGGGAACTACCTGCCGATTGGGACCGGGACCTGCCGACTTTTCCCCTGGATAAACCCCTTGCGACCCGGGCCGCTTCGGGGGCTGTCCTTAATGCCATTGCGCCCAGAATTCCAAACTTGTTGGGGGGTTCGGCAGATTTAACCCCTTCCAATAACACCTTACCCAAAGGAGAGAAGTTTTTAACCCGAGACGATTTCTCAGGGCGGTATATTCACTTTGGAGTAAGAGAGCATGGAATGGGAGGAATTCTCAATGGACTGGCTTTACACGGAGGGATTCGACCCTATGGCGGAACTTTTCTGATCTTCTCGGATTATATGCGACCGGCGATTCGGTTGGCAGCCATGACAAAATTACCGGTGATATTTGTTTTTACCCATGACAGTGTGGGATTGGGAGAAGATGGACCGACCCACCAGCCTATTGAACATTTGACGAGTTTGCGGGCAATTCCAAACCTGGTGGTATTTCGACCGGCAGATGCGACCGAAACGGTGGAAGCCTGGCGAGTAGCCCTCACCCGTCAACAGGGGCCGACCGCTCTGATTTTAACTCGACAGGGTATCCCGGTATTGGATCGAAGTCGGTATGCCCCGGCCTCGGAAGCCAAAAAGGGGGGATATATTCTGGCCGATGCAGAAAATATAGATGTCATCTTAATAGGAACAGGGTCTGAAGTGCATTTAGCACTGGAAGCCAGGGAGTTACTGGCCGAACAAGGAATACAGGCTCGGGTAGTATCCATGCCGAGTTGGGAGTTGTTTGAAGCCCAACCGGTAGAATATCAACAGACCGTATTACCTCCCCAGATTCAGGCTCGGGTAGCCGTGGAAGCAGGGGCTACCCTGGCATGGAGCCGATATGTGGGATTAAAAGGAGAGGTCATAGGGTTGGATCGCTTTGGGGCTTCGGCACCTTATCCCATAATTTATGAACGGCTAGGATTAACAGCTAAAAATGTCGCCGAGGCCGCCCGGCGGGTTCTGTTTAAGATCAGATCAAATGAAGAGAGGGAAAGTGTATGAATTGGAGCGAAAGTACAAGAGTTGTGGCTGTGGTAGCTGAACATGAGTATCTACGTTAGGCCGAAGCAAACAAATTCCGATAGTAGGAAAATTCCTACCCTTTTCTATTATCCACACTCAGCTTCGGATATTACCTCATTTTATTTCTTATAGGATTTCCTTGACCTGTTATAGTTGAACGGAGGGTGAAGTATTTTCATACCGCTCTAAGTTCTCCCTTAAATCCTTACACGAATGTCAGAAAAACTTCAGTAGGAAAACCTGACAGCCTACCTTACCTTATTCTTAAATTCTTAAGGTAATTACCTCGACAAAGCTAAATTACCCAAAAAGCCCCAGCGGGGCGACCTGTTTGTAGCCATAGGGTTACCCCCGAGGTCTTTTAGGCCCATAGGAGCGACCTGTGGATAAAAACGATGCCAGAATTTCACAGGTCACCCCTACCGGGCTTAGTATCAGGTAGGATCGTTGCTACAAACAGATTGCTCCTACGGAAGAGTAAAATCTATGCGTATCCTTGTTGTCGAGGACGAAACTAAAGTAGCCCGAGCCTTGAAAGAAGGACTTGAGGCCGAGCACTACGAAGTCGTCATCGCAAAAACTGGGGAAGAGGGGTTTTTTTATGTCCATGCAGAGGTTTTTGATCTGGTAGTGCTGGATCTGATGCTTCCAGGCCGAGACGGGATCGAAGTGCTTACTACATTGAGAAGACGAGGGCTTCAGACGCCGGTTCTGATTCTAACCGCAAAGGATGCTATCGAAGATCGGGTACTCGGTCTTGACAGCGGGGCTGATGACTACCTGATAAAGCCCTTTGCATTTCCCGAGCTCCTTGCCCGCATTCGGGCGCTTTTACGTAGAGGTCGGCCAGACCAGGTGCTTCGCCTTAAGGCAGGGGACTTAGAGATGGACCTGGTAACGCGAAAAGTCACTCGTGGTCGTCAGGTCTTGAATTTGACTGCGCGGGAATTTGAACTCCTCGAGTACCTGCTCCGCCACCAGAACCAACTGGTGTCTCGGGAAATGCTCACCCGAGATGTGTGGAAGGAGCCATCCCGAGCCACGCCCCTGGATAATGTCATCGATGTTCATATTGCGCGCTTGAGGAAGAAAGTGGATCAGGACTTTGCAACCAAACTCATCCACACCGTGCGAGGGGTTGGCTTTATCCTGCGGGAGGGCGAACCATGAAGAGGTACTGGTATCTTCACAGTATTCGAGGGCGGCTTACACTGTGGTATACGCTGGCGCTCACCGTCCTACTTGTCTTTTATGCAGGAGGGGTATTTCTATTTCTGCGATACAATCTCTTTGCTGAACTGGATCGTCAGCTTCGCGAAGACTTTGAAGTTGCCGAGCAGATGCTGGAACGGACGGGAGAAGGAGGAGTACGTTGGCATACCGATTCCCACCATGAAGAAAACGAATATCCTGATAATAATCAATGGTTTGAAGTTTGGAGCCCGGAAGGTAAGCTTCTTTACCGTAGTCCTTCCTCCAGGGAAGAAGAACCAGGACCTATATCCGCTTTCGAGCTGCAAGGTCACTTTGTAGTCAGATCCATTAAATTACCCCAGAATCTCCATGTTCGGTTTTTAAGCGGTTCCTACCTCCTCAACGGGCTTCCTGTGGTAATTCGGGTAGCAAGGTCTGAAGAACCGCTTCGCCAGGAGCTGAAGAAATTCCTATTGGTACTGGTTTTGGGTCTTCCCTTAGCAATCGGAACCGCGGGATTAGGGGGCTACACCCTGGCACGCCATGCCTTGGAGCCGGTGAGTCGAATGACCGAGCAAGCAAGAAAGATCACAGCAGAAAGGCTCAGAGAGCGACTCCCGGTTGAAAATCCTGAGGACGAGCTGGGACATCTGGCCAGGGTCTTTAATGAGACCTTTGCCCGTTTGGAGCGATCTTTCGAGCAGATGCGTCGCTTCACGGCGGATGCGTCCCATGAGCTTCGAACCCCCCTTACGGCCATTCGGAGTGTTGGCGAAGTAGGCTTGCGTGAGCCCCGGGATGCGAAGGCCTATCGTGAGGTGATCGGGAGCATGTTGGAGGAAGTGGATCGCCTGAACCGGTTGGTGGATAACCTCTTGATGCTCTCCCGAGCCGATGCCGGACACGTGAAACTAACTCCTGAGCGGGTAGATCTGGTAGAGTTAGCCCGGGAGGTAGTAAACCAGTTGGGAGTACTTGCCGAGGAAAAGCAACAATCTATCTCCATCGAAGCCACAGGACCCGTTTATATATGGGGGGATCGCATGGTACTCCGTCAGGCTATTATTAACTTAGTCGATAATGCTATCAAGTATAGCCCGGAGGGTACCTGCATCCGAATTGTAGTTCAGAAGCGCCTGGAAGGTTCTGTTCTGGAGGTGATCGATAGGGGTCCCGGGATTGCCCCTGAACACCGTGAGCGCATCTTTGATCGGTTTTACCGGATAGATAAAGCCCGCTCACGGGAGCTGGGAGGAACCGGTCTCGGACTCTCTATTGCTCGATGGGCTATTGAAGCACATAGCGGTCGCATCGAGTTAGAGAGTGAGGAGGGCAGAGGGAGCACCTTCCGGATCGTGCTCCCGGACTTGGAGAATAACCAGAGTTCCCAGCCGTTACCCGTTGATTAAATTCGGGTACATTCCCGGCGCACAGGGCGTTGAGGTGATGTTGAGGACGGTTGGGGCTTAACAAAAGGAGATGTAGTATGCAAGTAAAGAAGGGTATTTTGAATGTTTTTTCAATTGGAGTTATCTCGACCTTTCTGGTATTGGGAATTTGGGGATTACAGCCTTTAAAAGCTGGAGAATATGAAAAAGAGGAATATGGACCGCTTCTCAAGGTTCTTCCTCATAGCAAGATTACGCTTACCGAGGGTATTCAGCAAGCAACTAAGACTCCAGAAACTCCCATCTCAGCAAAATTTGAGCTTGATGACAATAAAAAGCTTTCACTTTCAGTCTATACTGCAGAGAAAGGACTCGGCACCGATGCTGAGCACAATGTCCTCAAGGAGCTCGCGGGAAGCCCGGAAGAGGAGAAGTGGAACCCCGAGGTCGAAGTTTTCAAAGACCCAGAACATCTAAAGCGTTCAGCCCAGCAACTCACCCTGATGGCTATCTCACCACACTCACTCCTTGATATTCTCCATAAGGCGTCGAAGGATCAGCAAGGGATCGTATTCTCCATTACTCCTGTTGTTGAAAATCATAAGCCTCAGTTCGTAGTGCTTGTGGCCGCCCAGGATAAAGTGGTTGAATTGAGATACGACCTTATGACAGGTAATGCCCTGGCAACCAAGAAATAAAAGGCTCTTCTCGATGTAAAGACCTATCTTCCGGAGAAGCCTGTTTCAGGCTTTCTAGTGAACACTGGAATGAAAGGAATTTAACCTATGAAGATAAGATGTGTAAACATACAAAGCGTGTATATCTCCCTGGTGGGGGTGGTCTTTGCCTTTTCATTCCTGGCACTTTCCTGGACCGTTACACCAGGCCTGGCAGAAGAAAAGCTCGATACCGCTAAAATCGAGAAACTCACAGGTGCAAAGGGAAAACTCAACGAAAAGGAAGGCGTATTTAAAGTTAGCCTTCCGCGCACTGATCTCCAAGTCACCGCAGCAGGTGTAAAAATAACCCCGCCTATGGGCCTTACTTCCTGGGCAGCGTTTAAAAAAGTCGGTGACCGTACCATGGTTATGGGCGATAATGTTGTGCTTGAAGACCAGGTTAATGCAGTTATAGATGTTGCCTTAAGCAATGGTCTGGAGGTTACTGCTCTACACAACCACTTCTTCTGGGATTCCCCAAAAGTCATGTTCTTGCATATCGGTGGAATGGGCGATGAGGAGAAACTCGCAACGGCAGTTGGAAAAGTGTTTGCCAAAATTAATGAGACCAGCGGCGGTAAAAGTGAGATGCCTAAAGCTAATCTGGATTCTGTCAATACCACGCTGGATCCCAAAAAAATTGAAGATATCCTCGGTATGAAAGGCGAGATGAACCAGGGAGTTTATAAAATCACTGTTGGTCGAACCACAAAGATGGAGGGCTACGAAATCGGAAATGAAATGGGAGTGAACACCTGGGCTGCCTTTGTTGGAAGCGATGATAAAGCTGTGGTGGACGGTGATTTTGTTATGCTTGAGAATGAGGTTCAACCTGTGCTCAAGGCGCTTCGTAGTGCTAAGATTAACATTGTTGCTCTCCATAACCACATGATTATGGAATCCCCTCGCACGGTATTCCTTCATTACTGGGGTGTTGGCTCAACCAGTGACCTCGCAAAAGGGATAAAAGCCGCACTCAGTACCCAAAAAGAATTTGGAGGGTAAAATAAGGAGGGAGCTTGAACAGGAAAGGAGTTCGGATGATAGGCGTCTTCTTCGGGGAAGGAACTTTACCTCTCCTGTTCATACTGTTCCTTCCCGTCGCTGCCTGGGGGTATCGACCTTTCATCTCGACCGATGCCGCTGGAGTCGATCCTAAAGAGATGGAGATTGAGCTGGGATATCTCAATCTAGAACGTACAGAGGGGAAAATACCCTTATCAGGCCTCAATTAGTAGTAAATTATGGTATTGCAGGGAATCTGGAAGTCGTTGGGGAATTTGAGGAAAATAACGCATCAAAACCTTTAAAGGGTAGAATCGAACCCTTGGAGGGATTTAAGCCCGTATAGCCGCTTCCACAAATGCACGAAACAGATTCTGAGAATCTTCATCTACTTCCCATGTTCCCTCCGGATGCCATTGGACTCCCACTACGAACTTACGGGAAAGATCTTCAATTCCCTCGATAACTCCGTCACTGGCAACCGCTGCAATCCGATAACCGGGGGCTATATCTTTAACCGCCTGATGATGTCGACTATTGACCCAGACTTCGTCTTTCTTAAAAATCTGATAAAGTAGACTATCCCGGTCCAGGCGAATTCGGTGGGTTTGAACCTGCATATCGGCTTCTTGACGATGCTTCAAACAATTCGGTTTTTGAGAAACGAGATCTTGATAAAGGGTTCCCCCACCTGCCACATTCAAGACCTGGATCCCTCTACAAATTCCCAGAATGGGAATATCCATTTCCAAAGCTAATCGGGTTAGCTCGATTTCTATCACATCTCTTTCTGCGTCGATGGCCTCTAATTTGAGTAGGGGTTCTTCTCCATAAAACCGAGGATGTATATCGTTGCCCCCCGATAAGATCAATCCATCCAGCTTCGATAAGATACTTTCTAAGGCCGTTGTTTTTTTGATGACAGGGATGAGAATCGGGGCCCCTCCGCAAAACTCGATGGCCTGACTATAGTTCCGATAAACGGCGTCCTGAAGACGTCCTAAAGAATTTACACTCCAGGAAGATCCGATCGTGGTTGAACAGGTAATACCTATAAGTGGAGGCATAAGCAGTGGGTGATAGATCGTGGGCCGTGAGCAGAAAGTGGGTTTAACTATCCACGGCCCACGACCTATCGCTCACTATCCTTTGAATTCTTCCATTAAATATTTTTCCTTATCTGAATCGGTTACAATCATGGTGCCTTCGCCTTCTGGCCTGAAAATTTCTTTAAGGAGCGAGTCGCGCTTGGTCCCATCGATAATGTGGGCACGCCGTACTCCACCTTCCACCGCTGCGATGCAGGATTGGATTTTAGGGAGCATACCTGAGGCAATAATCCCTTTCTGAATGAGTTCTTGAGCTTCTCGGACACTTAAGGAAGAGATACAGGAATCCGGATCATTTATATCTCGAAGAACCCCGCGTACATTGCTCATGCTGATCAATTTGTCGGCTTTTAAGCTTTTGGCAATCTCCCCTGCAATGACATCGGCATTGATATTTAAAACATTCCCTTTTTCATCGGCTCCCAATGACGCCACAACCGGTATATAACGGGCATTAACCAGGGTTAAAAGGAGATCCGGGTTTACTTTTTCAATGTCGCCCACATGTCCGTAATCTACCATTTCTTCCTGACCGGTTTCTTTATTAAAAACCTTTACAGGGGGTCTCCTTCTGGCCTGAATCAGTCCCCCGTCAATTCCGGTAAGGCCTACGCCTTTGGCTCCATGCCGCCTCAGAGCGGAGACAATTTCGGTACTGATCTTACCCGAATAAACCATCTTGGCTACTTCCAACGTATCATCATCGGTGACCCGGCGTCCGTTTATTTTCCTCGAAGTATGATGGAGTTTTTCCAGAAGTTCATCGGCCTGTTTTCCCCCGCCATGAACCACAACAATATGAATTCCTACCAGATGGAGTAGAGTAATTTCCTCTGTGACCAGATCTAGATTTTTAACATCGATAATTACATTTCCTCCCAGCTTAATGACAAAAATATTATCTCTAAATCGTTGGATATAAGGGAGCGCCGTCCTTAAAATAGATACGTCTTTCATTTACAAAGGTAAAAGGCGAAAGGGAAAAGGGACAAAGATGTTCTCCTTTTGCCTCGTCCCTTTCGTCTAACTTAATATCGCCTCTAATATTGCTTTTTGTACATGGAGTCGGTTTTCGGCTTCATCGTAGACGATAGAGTTGGGTCCATCGATAACCTCATCGTCTACCACTACATTTCTTCGAACCGGAAGACAATGCATAAACTTACCATTCCGGGTAAGCTGCATTCTTTTCTGGGTAACCCGCCAGTCCTTCAACTCGGCTCGGAGTTTGGCTTCTTCGTCCCAATTCCCATAAAAAGCTGGAGCCCCCCAACTTTTGGCATAAACAATATCGGCGTTTTGGAAGCCTTCTTCCATAGTATGAACGATCTGAAATGAGCTTTGATTCAGGGCGGCATTTTCTCGAACCGCTTTTAAAATATCTTCATCCAGGTCATATCCCTTGGGATGGGCCAGGACAACATCCATTCCCATTTTACTTGCAGCCAGCAGGGCTGAATTGGGAACACTGGTCGGAAGAGGTTTGGGATGATAGGCCCAGGTCAGAAGAAACTTTCGTCCTTTAAATCCTCCCAGGTGTTCCTGAATTGTTAACATATCCGCCATAGCCTGACAGGGATGGTAGAGGTGGGATTCCATGTTGATAACGGGAACACTTCCCCATTTGACAAAAGCCTGAATAACGGCATCTTGTTTTTCCTTTTTCCAATCCACAAGATCCGGAAATTTTCGGACCCCGATCATATCCCCATATCTGGAAAAGACCCGCGCAGCTTCCTTGATATGTTCCGCGGCTTTTCCATCCATAACCACCCCCTCTTCAACCTCCAGATTCCAAACCTCTAATCCCATGTTGAGAACCACGGTCGTTCCTCCCAGTTGATGCATACCTAATTGGAACGAAGTTCGGGTCCGGAGAGAGGGATTAAAGAAAAGCAGCAGGAGCGATTTATTGACCAAAGATTTCCGGAACGGCTGTCGCTTCATATCTATAGCCAATTCCAGGAGCTGTTCCAATTCCTCGCGTGTCCAGTCTTGAGTATTGATAAAATGTCTACCTTTAAAGTTTGTGTAGGTCATTATTCCTTCCAGACCTCCGAAGTTTTAACCAACCGGCGTGGTTCATTCCTTGGAGATCTTATCTTATAAGATTTTTCTTAACTCATGGGTAAACCGATCTATATCTGTCCTTTCTATGATAAGGGGCGGCAATAATCGAATCGTTTTAGGATGGTCGGAAGTTCCTACCAAAATTCCTTTAGATAAAAGTTTCTTCTGGACTTCTCCACCAGGAAGATCTGTTTCCACTCCAATGAGCAGGCCCAGTCCTCGAACTTCTTTAACCCTGGGAACCTCTGAAATAATTTTGAGGGCATATTCCCCCACAGACCGGGCATTTTCCACCAGCTTTTCTTCCTGGATAACTTCCAGAGTCGCCTTAGAAGCTGCACAGGCTATTTGACCACCTCCAAAGGTAGAGCCTTGCTCTCCATAGGTGATGGTCTTTGCAATTTCTTCTTTGACAAAAGTGACTCCCATCGGAATTCCACCGGCGATTCCTTTGGCCGTGGTGATCAAATCCGGCGTAACCTCCCAGTTATTACAGGCAAACATGGCTCCTGTGCGACCCGGCATAGTCTGAACCTCATCAAAAATTAAAAGGGCCCCCTTTTCTTTACAGAGTTTTTGAAGTCCTTGATAATAACTCTGTTTGGCCATATAAACACCTGCCAGGCTTTGAATGGCTTCTACCATGACCGCCGCAGTCTTCTCACTGAGGGAGTTACGAACACTTTCCAGGTCTCCAAATGGAACGAACTTGCAATCCAATAAAGGCCTTACCTGATCCCGATATTTTTTTGCCCCGGTCACACTCAACGATCCAACAGTTCGTCCATGGAAGGAGTTCTCCAGGGAGATAACCTCTTCCCGACCTGTAAATTTCCTGGCGATCTTAAGCGCGGTTTCATTGGCTTCTGCTCCCGAATTGCTGAAGAACACCGCTCCGATTCCTTTAGGGGCTATCTCTACCAGCAACTTACTCAACTCGGCACGGATCGGGCTATAGACCGCGTTAGAGTAAAAAATCAGCTTCTCGGCCTGATCTTGAATGGCTTTAACTAATTTAGGATGGCAATGTCCAATAGAAACAACGGCATGACCGCCGTATAAATCCAGATACTCCTTGCCTTCTGAGTCATAAACATACTTCCCTTTTCCCCTGACTACATCCAGGGGGAATTTCTTGTACGTCAATAACTGATACCTATCCTCCAGGGAGATGAGCTCTGCTAAATTCATTTACAACGACGTGGAGAAATAGGGATTCTGGAATGCGGGGGCGCAGCATCTTTGGGACTGGAAGACGTGTCCCCCTACCTCCGTGTCCCACAGTCCCCGCGTCTCCGCGTCCCTATACCCTACGTCTCTATTAAGGATGTGTTCCCGGAAAACCTAATCCCGACTTTTCGTCAAGTCCGAACATTAAGTTCATATTTTGTACAGCCTGACCGGACCCTCCTTTGACCAGATTATCAAGGGCCGAATTAATAATGACCTTTCGACCCCGACTGGCTATGCTGATATCACAAAAATTGGACCCGGCAACCACAGCGGCACGAGGTTGATCCACCAGTCTGATGAAAGGTTCTTTTTCATAATACCCCTTATAAAGATCTCTGAGCTGATCTTCAGAAATCTCCTTGCTCAAGCGGGTATAGACGGTGGTAAAAATACCTCGGACCATAGGAGCGGAATGGGTCGTTAAGGTGACTTCAATAGGATTCTTGTTAAATCTCTCCAGTTCTTGTTGAATTTCAGGTTGATGGCGATGGGAGAAAAGGTTATAAGCTTTGTAATCATAGGCCCGCTCGGGATGGTGGGTTCCTTCGGAGGGTGTAGCTCCGGACCCTGAAGACCCTGTGGCCGAGTTGATGATGACGTCTCCGGTTAGCAGATTTTCCCTGGCCAGAGGGAGTAAGGCCAGCAGCGCTCCGGTAGGAAAACATCCCGGACAGGCAATTAAATTCGATTTGCGTATCTCGTCCCGGTTAAATTCGGTCAGGCCATAGACCGATTTTTTTAAAAACTCCTGGGCCGTATGTTTGAGTTTGTAATATTTCTCAAAAACCTGGGGATCTTTAAGACGAAAATCTCCTCCCAGATCCAGGACCTTAATGTCCTTTTGTTTGGCTACCTGAAAGATCTGAGGTACTTTCTCCAGAGCCTGTCCATGAGGAAGGGCCAGGAAAACCACATCGGAAAGTTCGACGATCTCTTCTATGTTCTCTTCGGTGAAGGTCAGGTTCGTGAGCTTATATAAATTTCGATGCACCTGGCCCACGGGAATTCCGATATCTGTACGGGAAGTCACCTTAACGACCTCGACCTGCTCATGGAAGAGCAAAAATCGAAGTAACTCACTACCTGTATAGCCTGTAGCACCCAGAATACTGACCTTGATCATAAAACTGTCCATTGTCCGTTGTCGGTTATCCTTTCCAACGAACAACATCCTCATCCTTTACTGTTCAACTTGTTTTCTACAATCTCGGCTAATCTCCTCGGCTCCAGCCGGGCGTTAGCAGCGGGGATTTTCAAGTGGGTCTCGATATACTCCTTACCTACCTCGGCATCGGTGGCAGGACCCGTCATCACCGTGATCTCCAAATAAAACTGCTTCATAAGTTCCACGGCTCCCCAGGCTCCTACCAGGTCATTGGCGCACATGACATAGACTTGACTATAACTCTGAATCTCGGGGTCTTTCAAAAAAGAGCCTACATTGTAACCTCCGACGATTCCATCGCCCAGTTCGACCACGATAACATCCGGATTTAATTTACTCAACTCGTTAAAGAGTCCTTTAGCTACGGGAGCCACGTTGGTAATGTGGGCTGTTGAAGGAAGACCCGCATCTAAAAAGCTCAGTGCGGCCAGAGCCCCATGATCTTGCATATTAAGGGTATCTCTTAGACAGGCCACCCCGGTCACCTTCGCCCCTACCACACGATATTTTTTTTCGGTCAGTTTGTGGATGATTTCTGTGGCGGCTTGAGTCTTTCCGGCACTCATGCAGGTACCGGCCACAACCACCAAAGGAGGGCAGTTTGTGAGAGATGAACTCCAGGGGATAGCTCCCTGGCTGATATGAACGATTTTCCCGTTAACCACCGGCATTCCAAGCACCTCTACCCGGAGAGGGTTTCCGACCTCAGGATTGCCGGAGGTTGCGATACCAATGACACCTCCCAGATTTAAAATATGAAGAATATCCCCGCGCCGAATAGATTCGGGAATCTTTCCCACAAAACCCTTCAACGCTTTTCTTCCCCCTAAAGCTCCGACAATAATATCATCTTTGGCAACCTTGGCCATTCTTCCGGTCGTTAACTCAATTCTGTCATAGACCAGCTTTTCTTCCAAGGCCTTTACAACTATCAGATTGCCTTCCCTGACTTCCATCTCATCGGTTATCTCCATTTCCTGTGAGACTAAATTTCTCGTAACCGAAGCAATTTTATGGGCTCTGATTTTCAAATCCGAATCCTCCTCTATGAAATTCTCTCCAATTATCGGTTATTCCTTGAAAATTGTCAATCCACAATTATCAATTCTAACCTGTTAGAGTTTGTTTATATATCCCTGGAGTTCCTGGATATGTTTTTCCACCATAAATAAAAATCCCGTATCATGTCCATAATTGATGAATTGAATCCCTTTATCGATCCATTTTTTGGTGACTTCCACATCGAAAGTGGTAACCCCAGGGGCTACACCCATTTTTTTACAGACCTGGATTACATGCTCGATACAGGCGGTAACTTCCGGATGATGAATATCTCCGGTAAGTCCCAAAGACTGGGAGAGGTCGAAAACCCCCACATGGCAGACGTCTACCCCCTTAACCTGCAACATATCTTCCAGATTATCTACGGCTTTCTTGCTTTCAATGAGTAAAACCAGCATGGTTTCCTCGTTGAGCCGGGCCGTGTCCTCCATGATATTTTTCCATTTCTTAAAATCCGAATGGGCATTATGGGGTGACATCCCACGCTCTCCCAGGGGATAATATTTGGTCTCTCGAACGATACGTTCTAAAACCTTCCGCTCTTCAATTCGGGGAATCAATAAACCCATGGCCCCGATATCCAGATAGCGGTAAATGGGGTCATAATGCTGGGTAGGGACCCGTACAATGGGTACCAGATCCACCCCGCGGGCCATCTGGGTAATATCGGCAATGGTTTCCATGGAAAAACCGGAGTGCTCTGAATCGATAATAATCCAGGAGAATCCTATGGCTTTCATCATCGTTGCAATCGCCGGAGTACGAACAAAATCAACCAGCGTTCCCAGGGTAACCTTTCCTTCTTTTAAAGCTTTTTTTACTTTATTTTCTTTCATATGCGTCTTCTCCCTAGAGGAGGTCAATTCTCCCCGTGACGGATGTCGGTCAGAGGTGTTAAGGTGGTTTTATGGAATTTTATGAAAAAGGAAGTTAAGTAAATTATAAATATGCAGATAAAAAAAAGTTTCGTCAAGAATTCTTTTATTAGTTTTTGCTTGAAGACCCTGCAAAGGCATGATAATACCATTTCTGGGTTGGGTTGTGGCATAACAGGCTATTGAGTCACTACAAAGGCCACACTGCGAGACGTAGAGAGATCAGATTGGGTTTTGGTCTTTATATTTCCGCCTCTCCACGTCTTCTTTGTGTTCTTTGCAGGTGTGTTTTTTAATCAGGCTGGAGCTTTAACATGCCCAAAAAATATGTTGTGATAAGTGATTTGCATTTCGGTGATCGGGGTCCATTAGAGGACTTTGTGTACGAAGAAGAGTTTATCAACTTTCTGGATTATCTGGCCGGAAACTCACAGGGGAAGAATTCGGGTGTGGAACTGGTGATCAACGGTGATTTCATTGAGTTTCTTCAAGTTCCTCCTTTAGGAGGACGGGATTTGAACAGTGGAATAAGTAAAATAAAGATCGTATTAAGTAAGCATAAAAAAGCTTTTCAGAAACTGGGTGCTTTTATCGCAGCCGGTAATCAGGTTCGAATCATCCAGGGGAATCACGACATTGAACTTAATTTTCCCGAAGTACGGGAATTGATGGCGGATACCATAGCCGGAAACGACCATGAGCTTAAAAAAGGTCTCATCTTTCACCCTACCCTGTCTTATATGCCGCCGGGGGTTTACATCGAGCATGGTAATCAGTACGATAGCCGCAATTGGGTTGATCATGACCATTTGATCCGGGATGAGGTGACCAAAAGCCTTAATCTTCCCTGGGGTTCTCGGTTTGTCATCGAGATTTTTAATGAAGTCGAGGCACGCTATGGATTCATTGACAATATCAAGCCTTTATTGGCCGGTGCTTTTATTGTTCTTATCTTAGATCGAAATTTCTTTTTAGATCGGGTTCCGCGCTTTTTAGGATTGGAAGTTGAAGACTTTTTCAGTTTGTTAAAGAATATCCTTCGACGAGATGCTCGAAGCGTGGAAAAACAGGTCCAGAAGGCCAAACTGGATCGAGAATCGATTAAATTTATTAAGGATCTGGCCCTGGTCTCTGGAGGATTGGAACAAATCCATGCCCCCCCTTCCCAGGAAAGGCGTTTCCTGAAAGAATTTTGGGAACGTACAAAACTTAAAATTCTCCAACGGACCCTTCCCCTCATCGAAAGTACCCAGCGACTTTGGGAAGTTCTGCACAACGATCCTAACATAGAGACCGCCAGAAACCTCATCGCCAGTAAAGGTGTAAAGTGGGTAGTCTTTGGGCATACCCATGGAGCCAAGAAAGTCAAAACCGGAAACGGAACTTACTTGAATACCGGAACCTGGACAGATCTCATGGTACTTCCCCCCTCCGATGAAGATCAGACCTTAGAAGCCTGGTTAGACTCTCTCAAAAAACCGACTACCTATCCCCTGGTTTCAAAGTTGTCCTTCGTTCAGATTGATTATGAAAAAGAGACTCCAAAAGGGGAGCTTATGGTATGGAAGGAGGGAAAGGTGATGGTGGATCCGGGACAATAGCATGGGAAAAATCGAGTCCTATAACCTCTGATAAAGGCGACCGGTCGGTGGCCTCTATTGATTTTAAATAAAATTGAAATTAAATCGATCCTGCAGGAACCGGCTATTGCGGTTCTGGAGCTTTTTGGGCAGGGATCATATCCCGAAAGATTGAAATTTCCTTTGCAGGGATAAAAAATTCCGTTTCTATACGAGATTCCACAAAGCGACCGCTCAGGGCAATTCCTGGACTTTCCGGAACTTTAAGATCCGACATCTTGGGGTCTAAAGAGGCTGCCCAGGCTACCAGTTTTGGAATGGAAAAATATAAGAAGATATTGTTCTCTTCTGGAAGACCAAACAGAGAAGGTGTATGTTTGGCCGATATCTTGGCACCTGCACTGAGAAGGTCCATGAGCTTCTGCACTTCTCCAAGAGCTCCGGATCCAAAACCCATAACACTGTATTGACCAATAAAACCCACCGGCATGGGCATTTCTTTTCCAAAGAGTTTTGTAAAAGCTTCCTGGGCTTCAGGGTCGGTAGTAGCCCCGATCTTCAAGTTCATCTTGTAAACGAGAATCTCTCCGGAATGATAGTTAATTTTATCAGAAATCTTCACGTCAAACTCTGTTCCTGTGCTTTTATAAAAATTCATCATAGGGGCTAGAAGCTGAGGGTATTCCTCCATTAATTGCCTTGCTTTCGAGGGATTCTGTACGTTGTAAAGGTAAACCATCAGAGGCTTCTCATCTGCAGAGGACAGACCAAAGGCAAATTCCTCTCCGAATGCTTTGAAAAATTCTGTTATCCATTGGCTCAAATGGTCGATTGTTGCAGGATCGACTCCTGGAGTCGCCCCGTATATCATTTTAAGAAACTCTACATATCCCTGGATAAGCTCAGGCGTTACTTTGATGGATATGTTCCCTATCATTCCGGCATTGGAGGGAATAAACCCTAACAAAGACGATCTATGGGGAGATTGTACGTCGATAAAGTTTGCCAGCTTACTCCCTTTCACGGCAAGGGTACTTTGTGAGATTCGAAGACCCTCAGCTTTTACATCGATTCCCAGGTTTAACGTTTGGATCTGTTCCAGAAAAGATAGCACGAGATCTACCTCTGCCTGGAGGATCTTTTTTACAGCTTCCCTCTGTAAGGGAGTCTGGGAAGTTTCACCCTTCGATTCCTCTTGGGGGGGAGGCTGTGTCTGTTTTTCAAGTCCCATCAACATTTGTTGTTTCATAGCCTCCATCATCGGTTGAAAGGTGGTCAGGATTCTATTGATTGGAACCGATGCGGTTATGGCGCCCTTTACGAAAGGAATGGGTGTCAAGCCGGGATTATTTTTTTCAATGAACCCTTTGACCTGTCTGGTTACCTCTTTGTCCGCTGAAAGGATGGCGACTTTTCCGGCAAAGGTCACAAAGACTCTCTTTTCGTTAAGGGGGTCTCTGAAGGTATAGGTTCCTCCCTCTTCCTTTTCTTTTTTCAACGATTGGGAAAGGGTAGTTAAATAACCGGCTCTGTTGGTTAAAGGAATGGTGATGGCATAGGGAGATTGGGGATATTTCTGAGGATTTAAGATAAAGACCAGGTATTTACCTCCCCTATCCATTCCCGTCCAGGTAGGATTTTTAAAGATCATCTGTCCTACAACTGCGCTATTCACCACGACGCCCATACCCGGTTGAATACTTTCGACCAGTTGTCCCACGTCCTTGAGGAGTTGACCCGGATTGTCCAGGCTGATAATTGCAAAAACTTCTTCCGGCCAACTTGCCGGTTGGCCTCCAACCGGGTTACCTGCTCCCAGTAGCAGGATGAATCCCAATAAGATTGCACCGGATATTTTTCTCAATTTTAAATAAGCCATAGGGAATCTCCTTTTTGCCGGTTTCATTTAAATAACTCCCTTCCTCTTTAACTCTTGGATTTGTTCGGGATGATAACCCAGAAGCTGTTCTAAAATTTCTTCTGTATGCTCTCCAAGCAAGGGAGGAGGTAGATCAATCGATGCCGGGGTTTCAGAAAAAGTAACAGGATTTCGAATCAGTTTTACCTTTCCCATTCGAGGATGCATTACTTCCTGGACCATCTTCAAATGGTTAACCTGGGGATCTCGAAAGACCTCGTCCAGATTATTGATGGGACCGGCCGGAATTCCTTCCTTATTGAGTTTTTCCAGCCATTCCGCCCGGGTCGAAGTTTGAAGTTTTTCTTCGAGGATTTTAACAAGAAGGTCTCGATGCTTAACCCGCTGTGGATTCGTGCGAAATCTCGGATCTTCGGCGAGTTCCTCCAGATCCAGGACTTTACAAAGTTTTTTCCATAATACATCGCTTCCTGCACCGATCACAATATAACCGTCTTTGACCGGGAATGCCTGGTAAGGTACAATGGTGGCATGGGCCGTTCCCCACTTTTGGGGTATAATTCCTGAGTTGAGATAATCACTGGCAATATTAATGAGGGAAGCGATCTGGCTTTCTAGAAGAGAGACTTCTACTTTTTGTCCTTTCTGGCTGCTTTGACGGGCGTAAAGGGCTGAGACGATGGCACCGTAAGCATAAAGGGCCGTGATGATATCCCCCACCGCAACCCCTACTTTGACCGGTTTTCCACCTTCTTCTCCGGTGATACTCATCAACCCCCCGACAGCCGAAATAATTACATCATAACTTCCCCAATCCCGATAGGGTCCCGAAGAACCATAGCCGGAAAGTGCACAATAAATTAAACCGGGATTGGATCTCCTTAGGGTTTCGTAATCTAGACCCATCCGTTCCATGGTTCCCGGTCGATAGTTCTCAACCAATACGTCGGCCTTCTCGATGAGTTTTTTTAAAATTTCAACCCCTTCCGGCTGCTTTAAATCTAAAGTTAAGCTCCTTTTATTCCGATTGACAGATAGAAAATAGGGGCTGTATCCTTCATAACGAGGGTCTGCGGTCCAGTAACGGCTATCATCTCCAGAGTCCGGTTTTTCCACCTTGATCACATCGGCACCCATATCCCCCAGTAGCATGGTACAGAGCGGACCTACGATGATCTTGGTGAGATCGATAACCCGTAATCCTTTAAAAACAGCGCTCATGATAAATTCTCCTTGGCTTCATTCCACAATCGGACGGTCTCTTCCAGGGGGGTCTCTTTCATGGTTTTGCCCTGTTCGGCCACCTTGGCTTCTACATATTGAAAACGCCGGATAAACTTCCCGATGGCCTTTTGAAGGGCTTCTTCGGGGTTGATCTTCATGAACCTGGCTACGTTTACCAGAGCAAAGAGAACATCTCCCAACTCTTCTTCCATCTTATCCGGATCCCTTTCCTGCAAGGCTTCCTTAAGTTCTGCGCCTTCTTCTCCCAGCTTATCCAGACACTGCTGGATATTTTCCCATTCAAAACTAACCCGAGCCGCTTTTTCCTGGATCCGGTGTGCCCGAAGTAAAGCCGGAAGATTTTTGGGAACCCCATCCAGCGCAGAACTCTGAGCCCCACGCTCTTTCTTCTTCATTTCCTCCCAGTTAACCAGAACCTCCTTGGAATCTCTCACCTTCACTTCCCCAAAAACATGGGGGTGTCGACGTATCATCTTTTGTTTAATTGTTTCAATCACGTCGTAGATGTTAAATCCCAATTGTTCGGCGGTAACCTGGGCATAAAAAATAATCTGGAAGAGAAGGTCTCCCAATTCCTCTTTTAGCTTTTCAGGGTTATTTTCATCTATGGCTTCCCAAACTTCATAACATTCCTCTACCAGGAAAGGTTTAAGAGTTTTGAGTGTCTGTTCTTTGTCCCACGGACAACCCTTATCACTGCGTAAAGTTCGCATGACCTCAACCAGTTGATCAAAATTGGAATTTTGCATTTTTCTCACTGTTCTGTCTTAGGTATGAAAGGCTTGCTTTCAACAAAATTCAACCTCAGTTCTTTTTATCCACTTCTGTTATAATATCTACATCCGACCCATCCTTCTGTAAAGGGGCGCGCGTCCGGAAAGCTCGTCGGACAAACCACAAACTACCCACAATTCCCATCAGTATCAGCAAGGCGATAAGGATCTTTCGAACCCCTGAAGCTCCCTCTAAGGAGAAAAAGTCTTGATCTTCTTCCGCCACTTTCCTTTCATACTGGTTATCCAACGTAAAGACAAATTGCCGGGTTTCTTCTCCGGACGTTATCTTGGCCAGGCTTCGATGGTTCTGAACATCTTCAAATATCTTGCAAGAGATGGTAAAACTTCCAACCTTTCGATTTTTAGGCGTAAAAATCAGGTGGAAGGTAATGGAAGGCATCCCACTTTCTGAAAGGGTTATAGAGTCTAATTTCAAAGTGTAGGGAGAACTTCCCTGGATTTTGATCCGCTTGTTAAAATATTCGTATATTTCCTGCCTGTGATGCTGAAGTTCTACCTCATCGAGTTTTTGATCTCCGTTATCGTCTGCAAGAACAGCATGGGTTATAAACTCGCTCAGAATAGTTCTGAGATCGTATTGGATGTGATCGGGATAGATTTTAATTTCGGAGAAACTAATGCTGTTGTTATGGGCTCCGGCTATCCCAGGCCGTAAGAGCAGAATTCCAATCAGGCAAAGAATTAACTTTTTCATGGATATGTCGTTTGGAGATGGCCATTTAAAGATTTCATTTCCAGAATCGAACGGATCCTTTGAACTTTACTTTTGCTAACTCGCCCACGGACACGATCCCCTTCACATACGGCCGTTCTAAGACCTATAATATCTGCACCCAGCTCCTGGATAAGGGGTATGTCCACCTCACGTAAAGATCCTGCCAGGGCACAGATTAAACCAGATCCCTGGGCTTCCGTGACAAAATTCTCAAGCTGATCTCGATTTAAATAGTAAAACAGATTATGTCCGTCTTTAATTGCCGTATCGATCATACACCCCTCAATACCTGCCTGTGAGGAAACCAGGGGAAGAAGGAGGGGATTTAAGGCTTTAACCATAGCCGCATCGGCATAACCGGCCGCTATAACCTTAATATGGGGATTAATCATCTTGACGGCATGGCGGAGCTGTTTCAGGAGAAAAATGGCATCCTCCAGGGTACGAACCCCCATAAGCCCCACTTTTACGTAGTTTACCCCACACCACGCTGCGCCTGCTCCGGCTAAAGAAACTGTGCCGGGTAAATTGGGAACGTCTCCAAGGGTCGCACTGGATTCGAGAGAAGAAGGGATTTTGCTTACAATTTCTCGGATCACGTGGGGAAAATTTGCACCCAAAGAACCTTCGGATGGATTCTTAATATCGATGATGTCTGCGCCACCTTCCATGGCGTTTTCAGCTTCTTCGACATCGGTCACACTGACTAAAAGTTGCATCTTTGTTAATACACGGTAGGGACGTTATCTGGATAATATCTCTACCGCACTGGAGGAATGATTTCTTTATTAAAAAATTCAGGAACTTTTCTCAAGATCCGGCTCAAGCTCAAAAACTACTCCTGAAAGCCTGTATATGCCTATCCTACGGCATTCTTAACTTTCTACTTTACTTCAGATAGGAGATTTTTTCCAGGACTACTGTAAAAGCTTGACGCAAGCATATCTTGTAGCTACTATAAGCACAAAGATAAGGGAATTGTCAAATAGAAAGTTAAGGAGTCAGAAGTCAGAATAAAAACAAAGTAACTCTTCAGGTCTTTATCCCGGACTCCTACCTTGTTTACTTGGTTTTTGACCTTATAGTGCTGCTTTTCCTTCCCAACTCCCCTCTCCCCTTGTGGGAGAGGGGCCGGGGGTGAGGGCCGCTTATAAAGTTAAGCAAAACTAAGTAAACAAAGTATTCCTCTTTCGGGGCTTCAGAAGAGGGAGCCTTCTGGGGTAGGATTTTTACAGACCCTTCCAGTTCCCCTTCCCTAACCCTTTCTCCCAACTCGGGAGAGAGGGGACGAAGGGGTGAGGGAAGAGTTAAGCCCCAGGCCATCCCCGGGTTCTCCTTTCCCACGTCGGGAAGGGAGGTTAGTTTAGAAGAAACGACCCCTGAAAGAGAAAAGGAGAGGGTGAAACAAAGAGATTCCAACTTTTTCTCTTTAAGGGGTAGATTTTTTTGAAGGTAGACGGTACCTCCAAAAGAGATTCTGAATTCTGACTCCCGTTTTCATGTCTGAGAAAGAAATTGCTTTGATCACCGGCAGTACCCGAGGGATTGGAAAAGAAATTGCTTTAAGACTGGCACGAGACGGTATCATTCCCATATTGAATTACTGTTCCAATAAAATGGTGGCTGAACGTACCCTGGAAGAAGTAAAGCGTTTATCTCCTGGGACTATAGCAATCCAGGCAGATGTTTCAAAGGCAGACGAAGCAAGATATCTGGTTGAGGAAACGATCCGACAGTTTGGGCATCTGGATATTCTGGTTAACAATGTAGGGCCTTACTTAATTCGATCCCTTTTCGATACCACCGATGAGGAATGGTATCGTATGATCGATGGTAATCTAAGTAGCGCCTTTTATTGTACGAAACATGCCCTGCGAAGTATGAGAGCCCGTCGGAATGGACACATTATCAACATTGGAGCGTTAAATGCCGAAGTTCCCATGGCCATAGGCGTCTTCGAGGCCCCTGCCTATTATATTGCTAAAACCGGCCTGATGATGATGACAAAGTATCTGGCCCGTTCTGAAGGAAAATTTAACATCCGGGTGAATGCCATTAATCCCGGCTTTATCGAAACCGAGGAATACGCCCGCTTTTCAGAAGAAAATAAAGAGAAATGGAAAAAATTAGTTCCACTGGGATACCTGGGTGCACCCGGTGATATCGCCGAGCTGGTTAGCTTTCTCATCTCAGAGAAGGCACGATATATTACCGGCGCAATCATTCATGTACACGGAGGGATGTGGGTTTAGAGGTTAGAAGGTTAAAAGCCTCCTTACCCTAACTTCTGAACTTCTGACCCCATCAGGGAATGAAAATTTTATTCGTCACAGGTAAACTGGCCGAGAAGGCTCTGAGGGAGACCTTAGCGGAGATGAAGCCGGACTTTGAATATGAAGTGGCCGTGTTAAAAATCAGTGTAGCCGCTTTGATGACGACGCCCTTTATTATCCGGAACTTGAAAGGGGTTCAGTGTGATCAAATCCTCCTTTCAGGAATGTGTGTGGTAGATATAAAGGCCATTGAAGAAGCCCTGGGAGTCAAAGTCGAGAAGGGCCCCAAAGATTTAAAGGACATTCCGGATTTTTTTGGTTTTAAAAAGAAGAAAATAGGCTATGGGGAATATAAACTGAAGATCCTGGCCGAGATCAACGATGCTCCTTTGCTGAGTACCGAACAGATTTTAGCCCTGGCCCATTACTATAAAAAAAGTGGTGCAGATATTATTGACGTAGGATGTACACCCGATGTAGAATTCCCCGGTATCGGAGAGGTGATTACCCTTCTAAAACAAGAAGGTTTCACGGTGAGTGTTGATACCTTCAATAAAAAAGAGATCTTGGCCGCTAATAAAGCCGGTGTGGATTACCTGCTGAGTGTTAATTCCCAAAATATGGACATAGCCTCAGAGTTAAACTGTATTCCGGTGGTTATACCCGATTTTGGGGCAGGTCTTGAATCCCTAGATCTTAATATTGAACAGCTAGAAAAAAAAGGGGTTAAAAACTATATCATCGATCCCATCTTGAATCCCATCAATTTTGGCCTGGCAGAGTCTTTTTATCGCTACTATGTGGTTCGTCAGAAATATCCTTCCGCCGAAATGCTCATGGGTTTAGGCAATATTACCGAGTTGACCGACGCCGATAGTACCGGAATTAATGCACTTTGTGTGGGATTTATGACCGAGTTGAATATCAACTATGTCCTGACAACCGAAGTAGCCAACTGGGCCCGGGGTTCTGTTCGGGAGATAGATAAAGCCCGAAGGCTCATGTACTATACCTATAAGAATAACAGGCTCCCCAAAGACCTCGATGATAGCCTTTTGACCATTAAGGATCGAAAAACGGATTATCTTTCAGAAGCAGAAATGCTGGAAATGCAAAGTCTTATCAAGGATCGAAATTTCAGGATTTTTATTGATGGGCAATATATCTATGTCTTTAATGCCACAACCTTTATCAAAGATACCGATATTCAGAGAATCTTCTCCCAACTGGACATCCGGGGAGATCCTTCCCATGCTTTTTATCTGGGTCAGGAACTTATGAAGGCCAAGATTGCTTTGAAGTTGCGCAAGAAATTTATTCAAGAGGAAGAACTACGATGGGGATATTTAAATGAAGATGAGGTTTAGTGGTTTTTATGGAAGATAAAATTATCATTAAAGAATTACTCTACAAAGGCCGGGTAGGAGTCTCGGATTCTGAAAGATCCCGAAAGCAAAAGTTGCTGATTGATCTGGAAATCTATGGAGATTTCAGTGCGGCGGCTCGCGAAGACGATGTCAAGAAAACTATCAGCTATTCTGAGGTTTATCGAAGTGTCATGGCATTTCTAGAAAATAGAGAGTTTCACCTTATTGAAACCGTTGCAGAAGAAATAGCCCATTTTATTTTAAGCAAGTATCCAACGAAAAAAGTCTTAATTCGGGTTAAGAAGTTTGTACTTAAAAATGCAAACTATGTAGGGGTGGAGATTGTCCGAACTTCTTCGTAATAAACAGGTGGGACCTGAGCGGGGTGCAGTAAGATCCAAAGTGGACCCTTGCCCACTCCCCACCTCCTGCAGTTTTGTACTCTTTGGGTATTGATTACGGCACGAAATCCTGGAAAGTAGCTCTCCTTGAAGGGAGAAAAGTTAAAGACCTTCGGGAATTTGAGGATAGCCTACAGGTTTTATCCTATCTGGATGAGATAGTCGCCAGATATCCGTCGCTTCCCATAGTTCTTCCTTCGGGATTCGGTATTCCCCTTAAGAAAGTTCAGGAGATTCAGGAGCAGGATATTTTTGAGATGACCCTCAAAAAAGGAGAGCCTCGGGAATTGGGATTGGGTAGATTTTTAGAAATCCTCAAACCGAGAAATATCCAGGCTTATTGTATCCCTGCTGTTAAACTTCTTCCTTCCATTCCCGTATATCGTAAAATCAATAAAATTGACCTGGGAACTTCAGATAAACTCTGCTCCATTGCGTTTGTTGAGAAAATACTGCTGGAAGATGCTTCCCTCGAGGATTCTTCCTATAGCAGAGGCTTTCAGGGCATGAATTTTCTGATGCTGGAAGTAGGATATGCTTTTACCTGTTTACTTGTGGTAAAGGACGGTCAGATTATCGATGCCTTGGGTGGTACGGCGGGTTGTATGGGACCCAAAAGTCGTGGAAGTATTGATGGGGAGCTGGCATATCTTTATAATTTTAATACCAAAGCCCAAATTTACAGGGGAGGATTCCTGGATCTCGAAGAGAAATTCCCCGGGTATGGAGAGAAAGCATTCTGGGAAAGCCTGGAAAAGGAACTCCTGGCCTTTATGCATTTCTATCACATGGATTCTATTCTTTTAACGGGAAGAAATAAACGGTGGGTCCAGGAAAAATTAGGCCATCGTTATCCTACCCGGATATTACAAAATGATAAAGAAGGTTTCGAATCGGCCATAGGAGCCGCCATTATAGCCAATGGGATCGAAGGCGGTATATTTGAAAATATTGTGACCCATCTGGGTATCAAAGAAGCCCATGAACATGTACTGGACTGGATTTACTGTTAAGCGTACTGGACTGGATTTACTGTTAAGCGTGATCGAGGAATAATTATTTCGCTCAAGGTTTAGGGATACCTCTATGATATCGGCCCGGGAAGGTGATTTTATAGAGACCGTGGAACATCTTATTTTTGATGTCAAGGGGTTCGTCCATCCCAAAACCCATGTGATCGCCTTTCTCCGCTACTTCCCTGATCCAGACGGGACTCGCCTTCGAAACGGAGTTCGTTATAAAAAGGTCTATGCATTGAACGATCGCTATCAGATATTAAAGGAGAAATTTCCCCATTATCTTTATCAGGATCAACGGATCCAGGATACCATTCTTCAAGCTGTTCCTCACGAGCGTATAGGGAAAATATATCGACCTCAAGAATATCTGTGGGAGGTTATGAACGAAGAATCTGCAATTTCTCAACCCCATGGAGAAATTCTAAGGAGTTTCGTCAGGATCCTCCAGGAGGCATCCCAAATCCCTCTTACGGCCCTGGGTATCTCAGGTTCATTTCTTGTGGGACTGGCCACACCCCGGTCGGACCTTGATTGGATTGTTTATGGCTCTCAACAGGGTCTTAAGGTCTACGAAGGCATGGCGAAGCTTTTTCAAAATCCGGATAGTCCCATACGTCCCTATCGACCGGAGGAATTGAGGAAATTGTGGGAATTTCGATCCCAAGATACGGCTCTTTCCTTTGAAGAATTCGTAAAGTTTGAACGGCGGAAGCGGCTTCAAGGTAAGTTTGAAGTAGGAAAAGTATGTAAAGGTATTCCTTCGGCCCAACAAACTCTTGATTTCTATATTCGATTGTTAAAGGATAGGGATGAGATCACGGAAAGATATGAAGACTGCGTGTATACCCCTATGGGAACGGCCTGGGTTGAAGGCATAGTTCAGAATGATGAGGAAGCGCTGTTTACACCCTGTCGCTATCCCCTCGTCGTTCGTCGTGTTCGGTGGATAGAAAGGAAACCGCTTCCATTTTCTGATACCTTTTCCCCTTCCTTTTTTAGCTTTCAAAAGGGTCTGGATTCTCTTCAAGAACTGATTTCTTACCGGGGTCGGTTCTGTGGAGCTCGTAAGGGAGAGGTCATTCAGGCCCAGGGGACCCTGGAATGGGTCGAGGATATACGGGGAGATTCTTACTTTCGCCTGGTAGTAGGAAATAACCGGTCAGATTTTTTGAAGATTTGTGATTACTGAAACTATTGTTTCAACCATCAACGAGCAAGGTCAGGTCAATTTTGCCCCCATGGGGGTTGTGCTAGAAGAGGATAGGATTATCATCCGACCTTATAAGGAAGGAACTACCTATCGAAATCTCCTGGCTACGCGCCAGGGGGTTGTTCATATTACAGATAATGTATTAATTTTTGCCGAAAGTGCGGTATCATCCCCACAGTTCGAGAGTTTTCCGGCAGAATGTATTCAGGGTTTCGTGCTGAAGGATACGTGCTACTATTATGAGTTTGTGGTATCGGAAGTGGATTGTAGCAGTGAACGTGCAAGGTTTACAACCCGGATTGTTAAAAGAGGTCGGATCCGGGATTTTATCGGGTTTAATCGGGCCAAGAATGCTATTATCGAGGCAGCTATTTTAGCCACGCGGATCAGGTTTATTGGAGTAGAAAAGATTTTAGAGAAATTTGAAGAGTTTGCCGTCATTGTTAAAAAGACCGGTGGGCTTCAGGAGGAACAGGCCATGGAGTATCTTATGAACTACGTCCGGCAGGCTGCAAATACGGAAGCCGTAGTGACTTAGAAAGATGGCCTTGAAGACCCTTCCAGGGGGGCTTAGAAGGGTCGTGGGAGTATAGAGGTGATACCCCTATACTCTCCGATAGGAAAGGATAAGCCAGATTTCAAAATGACTTTAACTCTTAAAACACCTTCCCGGCTTCATCTGGGATTACTGGACTTAAACGGTTCTTTAAATCGGATCTTCGGTAGTATTGGTGTAACTATTCACAAGCCGGGAATAGTTTTAGAAATATCCGAAGCCGGGGAGTTGATGATCCAGGGAGATACCACCGGTAAAGTGGAAGTTCTGGTCAGGCGATTTCTCCATCATTATAATATTAAAGAGCCGGTGAAGGTTCATCTTAAGGAGAGAATTCCTGAGCATGTGGGATTGGGGTCTGGGACTCAGTTATCCCTGGCGGTGGCTTTCGGTTTGGCTAAATTCTTTCAAAAGGACATCCCTATCCCGGAACTGGCCAGAGTCATGGTACGGGGTTGTCGCTCGGGAATCGGGATTGGAGCCTTTACCCAGGGCGGGTTTTTAGTCGATGGAGGACATCCCCGGACTCCTCCCCCCCATCAAAGAGACATTTCCCCTCCTCCGATCCTTTTCCGATATCCTTTCCCCGAAAACTGGATGTTTTTAGTTGTTATTCCTGAAATCCAGAAAGGTTTAAGTGGGGAAAAAGAACAACGGGCCTTTGAACAGCTTCTTCCTGTCTCTCCTTACCGGGTTGGGGAAGTCTGTAGAATTCTGGTCATGCAAATGCTACCGGCTTTGATCGAAGAAAATTTAAAAGTTTTCGGTGAAGCTTTAACCCAGATCCAGAAACTCGTAGGAAGTTATTTCGAGACCGTCCAGGGGGGATTATTTGCAGATAAGATCTGTGAGCAACTGATTGAATATATGCTGGCTTGCGGAGCCGCCGGAGCCGGGCAAAGCTCCTGGGGTCCGACCGTTTACGGCCTGGTAAAAGGAAACGAGCAGGCACAGGAACTGGCCTCTAAGGTCGAGGAATTTCTCCATGGGAAAGTTAGAGCGACTCTCTTCCCCGTCCATGGGCAGAATACCGGGGTGGAGATCATAGAGGGTCGGGAGTAGTAACCCAACCTCCGGATCTCTCCCGGGTTTTCATATCTCAATGGAGACAACAGCTTATGTCGGAATCGGTTCCAATGTAGGGGACAAAGTCAGAAACTGCCAGGAAGCAATCCATCAACTCCAGGCTACACCGGGGATCGAAGTTAGCAAGATTTCTTCCCTATATTATACCGAACCGGTAGGGTATGCGCATCAAGACTGGTTTATAAATTGTGTTGTAGAAATTAAAACCTCCTTACCTCCCCGAGAGGTTTTCCTTAGATGTAAAGAAATAGAAAGGGGGATGGGCCGTACCTACCTCATCAAATGGGGGCCCCGGGTTATCGATCTGGATCTCCTTTTCTACAACGACTTGATTCTCAGGGAAGCTGATCTGGAAATTCCTCATCCCAGACTCCATGAGCGTGGGTTTGTACTGATTCCCCTGGCTGAACTGAATCCAACCTGGATACATCCCATCTTCAAAAAGACAGTGTTAGAGTTGAGGCAAGAATTAAAGGATTTTCATGAGGTGAAGCCTTATCAGGGGAAAAATATGGCTTCATAAACCTGGATGGCCCGCTTACAAGCCTTTACATCGTGGACCCGAATTATATCGGCCCCATTCATAATCCCGATAATATTGGTCACAATTGTTCCTTCCAATCGGTCCTGGGGATTCTCTACACCGGTAATCTTTCCAATAAAGGTTTTCCGAGAAGTACCCAGCAGAAGGGGACAATCCAGGGACTTAAAAGCTTTTAAATTTCGAATAATTTCGAGATTATGATGCAGGGTTTTCCCAAATCCAATTCCCGGATCTACAATGACCTGTTCAATACCTTCTGATTTCGCCTGTCGAACCTGCTCCCCTAGAAACTTCTTAATATCCTCGATAACATTCTCATAGTAGGGGTTTTTTTGCATGGTCTTGGGCTCTCCCAACATGTGCATGATAACTGCAGGGACCTGAAATTCGGCAACCACCTCCCGCATGGCCGGATTTCTCAATCCCGTTACATCATTAACCATATGGACCCCTTCTTGTAAACAGATTTTGGCCACTTCCGGTTGGTAGGTGTCGATAGAAATAGGAATTTTAATCGTATGGATAAGTCGTTGGATCACCGGCAAAACTCGTTGAAGCTCTACCTCTATAGAAACCGGCTCGGCTCCAGGCCGGGTTGAAGCCCCTCCAATATCCAGAATATCGGCTCCTTCTTCGGCCATTCGATGGGCGTGTTCCAGGGCCCTCCCAAGATCGAGAAATTGTCCGGCGTCGGAAAAAGAATCCGGGGTTACGTTGAGAATACCCATAATCTTAGGACGATTTAGGGGAATCGTATATTCTCGGCATTTAAGTTCCGACAACAATGTAATCCATCGTCTATGGTCCAGGGTCCCTTGTCGCTTCGCCGTAACGATTTTAATCAATCGTTTAAAACAATTGGAGTCATAACCCGAAGTACCGACAACAAACCTCGGACAACAGACAGTTTTTATTCAAAGTGTACAAAAAAACTCCCATCTGGATAAAGTTCCAGCCGGAGGATCATCACCGTTTCCCAACTCTGCTTTTCGATTTTAAGAGCCAAATAAGAGGCCTGGGTAACCGGATCCTGGATAGGATCTACATAGAGAATTTTTCCTACTTTGGCCAGACGACCCATGGATTTATATCCGTCCGGATCCTTTCTCTGCAGGATCAGCTCATCGAGTTGAACTTCTTCACTCTCAGGACCCAGGGGTGTGAAGAGCTTAAGGATGAGTCGATTCTGTTCCGAAAAAACCTTCTCAACGTAGTGGATGTTCTCTCCCTCTATGAAAGTCGAGGGCGTTTTGAAAAAATGGGTTATGGTTTGGAGAATGGGCGTTCTACCTGTGAGTAGCTCCTGAAGGCTTTCCTTCGCTCCACAATAGGGACAGGCTTCCAGTTGAAGTTCTTCCACTGGATTTTTCTTTTCAGGTACTTCTGTATAATCAAACTCGTTCCAGCATTTAGAGCATTTGTAGTATCTTTCCATTTAATAAAAAAATAACAAACAGGGCGGCTGCTGTCAAATCGGCGGTAGTGCCGGGATTGAGTTGATTATCTCGACTTCGGAGGAATTTGTCCAGTTCTTGCAATTTCTGCCTTCCAACTTCCGAGAAGATTCCTCCGGCCTGTAAAACTTCTCTGGCTCTCGTCATAACATTCTGCGACACATCCAGCCCCTGTTTTCTGGTGATCAGAGTATCGGGAATTTCAGAAAGAAGAGTCAGATAAGTTTGGACGATAGACTTTTCAAGATCCCGGGTTTCTGTAAAATAGCGTTGCAGGGTAGGATATCCCAGATGAAAGGTAATTTCAAACCGGCTTGTATATTCCCTCGCGATGGAGTCTCGATGAGCTGCTGCCGCCATAGCTTCCAACAGGGACACCTGAACTTCTTCACGGATATCGTGGTCTGTTACCTTTCCCATCCCTCCCGGATTGGCCAATCGAATCGCTTCGTATGCATTTCTCGCATCCTCCACCGTCAGAGAATTTAAGACCTTTGCAAGGTCAGTACGTAGTTCCCGGGCAGAGTAAGAGGGCGGGGAGGGCGTTACCAGGTACCCGCTCTCCCGTTCCTCCATTCCTCCAGTTTTCCATTCTCCTGTTCTTCCCAGAGCATAGGCTTTAGCAATAGGGGCAAATAGCAAAATCATTCCCAGATTGGTATTGGTCTTTACGTATTTACGGGTTGAGCGGACAGCCTTTAAAATCGTTTCTCCTACAGTGGCTTTATCAATCTCTCGAAACGCTCCACCTAGGGCAACAGCACTTAAAAGAAAATCCTCGTACCGGGTATCTTTAAAATTATAAAACCGATTTACATTACCCGGTTTAGTTGCACTTACCTCTAGCAAACAGGCGATCTGTGCGGCTTCGGCTATTTCTTCCAATCTTATCAGAGTAGGAGAGTAGATACTTTTCTCCTACACCTCCCAGTTTCATTTATCTTATGGCTTCATTGAGCTTGGCGATCAAATAATCAAACAAAGCAAAATAATCCTTAGCCTCAGGTACCCCCTCCACATGGGCCGGAAGCATGTAAACCTTGGCCCCAGTCTGACTGGCCACAAAGTTGGGAATCTTGTCCGGATAG